>JAJIYK010000050.1 GCA_020881235.1 Rickettsia endosymbiont of Oxypoda opaca
CGTTAAAGAAAAGGCTGTGTCATGCCGTGACTTGATCACGGCATCCAGAAAAATAAAGCCATATTAGACTTATTTTAGAGCCTTTTTATGACGTTATAAAACTGGATTCCGTGGTCGGAGCCACGGAATGACAGAATTTTTACCTCTTTATTAAAACGTTCGTACAACACAGGGCTTGACCACCCGAACGCTTTGCAAAAATCCGAGCCACGCAACAATGCCTCGCGGGAATGACATCAAAAATTCAAGACATGCAACAACGCTCGTACCGCCTCGCTATGACGGGGTTATAATTATATATGAGCTTTTACTTGCTCAACGATATGAGCAAAACCTTCACTGTTATTTACAGCTAGTTCTGCAAGTACTTTACGGTCAATATCAATCTCGGCCTTTTTAAGGCCTCCGACAAACTGAGAATATACCAAACCATGCTCACGAACCGCTGCATTTATTCTTTGAATCCATAAGCCTCTAAAATCACGCTTACGATTTCTACGATCTCTATAAGCATATTGCAGTGCTTTTTCTACTTTTTCAACGGCTACTCTAAAACAATTGTTAGCTCGACCTCTATAACCTTTTGCCAGTTTGAGGATTTTTTTATGACGATTTTTTGAAATTTTTCCTGATTTTGCACGTGTCATTACTTTTAACTCCTAATTTTTTATCTTCTGGTTAATTAATTTATGCCGTATGGAAGAAAATATTTTTTTATATTATATCCATCTTGAGCACAAAGAATTGTAGTACCTCGAAGGTTACGAAGTTGAGCTTTAGTACGACGACGCATAAAATGTTTTTTACCTGCTTGGGATGCGATAACCTTACCGCTAGCGGTAAGTTTAAAACGCTTTTTTACGGCGGATTTTGTTTTTAATTTAGGCATGATTATTCCTTTTGTTGGTATTTACAAGATGTTTCGGCAAATATTTTAGGCATACCAAAGCCACGTTACCGATGAAGTTACACAATAATAATATTCATCAATTATTGCAAGATATTTTTTAAGTTTCGTGCTATAATAAAACTTATAGATCGTTTATTTTAAGTAAATAATTAAGTAAATTATGTTTGGAGAAAATCCTAAAAGAGGAATTTTACACGGCGACGGGACAAAATTAGAAATTAAGGCAATTTTTAAAACTATTCAGGGAGAAGGGATTTTTGTCGGCGTTCCGGCTGTCTTTATAAGGCTCGGAGGATGTAATCTTGCCTGCAATTTTTGTGATACGGACTTTGAAGATTTTAATTTAGTAAATATAGATGATATTTTAGATAATGTTGAAAGTCTAATTTTGAATTCTAACAAAGAGAAAACTGTTAATCTGGTAGTGATAACGGGCGGTGAGCCGTTTCGTCAACCTATAGAGTTATTATGTCAGAGATTATTGGATAAAGGTTTACAAGTGCAAATTGAGACTAACGGTACGTTATACCGTCCTTTGCCGAAAGAAATATCTGTAGTTTGTTCGCCAAAAGCCGGAAAAAACGGCTATTCTAAAATAAGAGAAGATTTATTACCCTATATTAATGCAATAAAATTTATAGTTGCTAAAAATATTATGGAATATAATCATCTAGCAGAAGTCGGTCAAACTCGTTATAACATACCGGTTTTTATTCAACCGATGGATCAAAACGATTCAAAACTTAACGACGATAATAATAAATTAGCCGTTAAGCTTGCTTTAGAATCAGGTTATAGGTTATCTTTGCAGACGCATAAATTTTTAGGAATCGATTAGGCTTTGTCTTTGTTGTTGCATGGATCAAAAAACGGCTTCAATGCCATACCGTGGCTTGACCCTGTGCTGTACGAACGTTAAAGAAAAGGCTGTGTCATGCCGTGACTTGATCACGGCATCCAGGAAAATAAAGCCATATTAGACTTATTTTAGAGCCTTTTTATGACGTTATAGACTGGATTCCGTGGTCGTAGCCACGGAATGACAGATTTTTACCTCTTTA
>JAJIYK010000051.1 GCA_020881235.1 Rickettsia endosymbiont of Oxypoda opaca
ATTCCGTGGTCGTAGCCACGGAATGACAGAATTTTCACCTCTTTATTTAAACGTTCGTACAGCAGTGGGCTTGACCACGGTATCCAGTTTTTTTTATTAAGGTTTTTCTGGATGCCGTGGTCAAGCCACGGCATGACACCGTACGCTTTGCAAAAATTCGAGCCATGCAACAATTATAAGAGAGGGATAGTTTTTATCGTAATTGCATGTAGTTTTGTGTTCAATATTTCTCCGAGAGCATTTTTAACTAATTTATGTTGGTTAATTAAAGTAAATTCTTTAAATTTACTATCGGATATTTCCAGTGAGTAGTGATCTTGATCCCCCACGAGGTCGGTAATTTTTATTATACTATCCGGAAAGCTTTCCCGAAGTATTGCCTCTAGCTCTTCTATAGATATTGCCATTATTTTTTACTTTTTTTATATAAAATTAAATTGTATATTACTTGCAAATCAAGAATTCTATTATAAAATTTTAAACATTCATTGATAAAATACGTTCTTAAGCATATAATCATTATCAACTAATTTAAATTCTATATATAATACCGATATGACAAAAGATACAGAAGAATTAAAAGAATTTATCATTGCTTGTTTAGAAGAAAAGAAAGCCGATAATATTGATATAATAGATTTAAGAGGCAGAAATAAATTAGCGGATTATATTATATTTGCCAGCGGTCGTTCTACTAAAAATGTTGGAGCGATAGCGGAGTATGTAGCTTTAGAGCTAAAACAGAAAGCTAATATCAATACTAATATTATTGAAGGCTTAGGCAAGTCAGAATGGGTATTAATAGATGCACGAACTATTTTAATTAATATTTTTTATCCGGAAGCACGAGCACATTTTAAATTAGAAGAAATGTGGAAAGTGAAAACGTAATTAGTGGAAAGAAGGCATTGTGTAGGGTGTCATACCGTGGCTTGACCACGGTATCCAGTCTTTTTACTAAAATTTTTTCTGGATACCGTGGTCAAGCCACGGTATGACACCGAAACGATAACTATTTTCTTAGCATACAACAACGCCGGCTTGACCTTTCATCATTTTATCAATCATAAACCGGTATTTACAAGGTATAAATGAACGAACATATTCTCATCAATGTTATAATTTTGCTTGCTACCGCCGTTTTTGTCGTGGCGATACTTAAGCGTTTTAAGCTAAGTCCGGTGTTAGGTTATCTAATTGCCGGTGCGGCAATCGGCGATCACGGTTTTAAAACAGTAACATACGATCAGACTAAACTTCTCGGCGAATTAGGGGTTGTTTTCTTACTTTTCGCTATCGGTCTTGAGTTATCTTTTGAACGATTAAAAGCTATGCGAAGATATGTGTTTGGTCTTGGGTCTTTGCAAGTTTTAACGACGGGTATAGTAATTGCCGGTGCGATGGTACTTATTGACGGGAATAGTAGTGCGGCAATTATTACCGGCGGCGGTCTTGCACTTTCTTCCACTGCTCTAGTTATGCAGGTAATTGAGGAAAATCGTAGTCAATCAACGCAAGTAGGAAGGATTTCTTTAGCAATTCTTTTGCTGCAAGATTTAGCAGTAGTACCTTTGCTTGTGATAGTACCGCTACTTGCCGGTAATAACACGGCTTCACTTGCCACAGCTCTAGGTATTGCACTTTTAAAAGCCGTTACCGCATTACTAACTATATTTATAGCCGGTCGAGTGCTGTTACGCCCTTTATTTACCCTAATTTCTTCAGAAAGCAATAGTGCTAACGAGCTACCTATCGCAATGACTCTGTTAATCGTATTATCTGCCGCTTGGGCCACCGAGATTTTTGGTTTGTCGTTAGCACTTGGGGCATTTGTAGCCGGTGTATTGGTCGCAGAAACTGAATTTAGATTGCAAGCAGAAGAAAGTATTTATCCTTTTAAAAGTTTATTTTTAGGATTGTTTTTCATGACTGTCGGGATGAATATCGACGCATTGGAAATGTATAATAAAATATCGCACATTATTACTTTATCGGTAGCATTAATTGCTATAAAAACTTTAATTATTACCGCTTTTTGTATCCTATTCGGCTTCAATAAAGGGGTAGCGTTTTATTCAGGCTTATTACTATCGCAAGGTGGAGAATTTGCTTTTGTCTTATTTAGCTTAGGTAAAGAAAACGGTGTTTTAGAAAAACACACCGCAAATATATTGCTGTTGGTTGTTACCTTTACTATGGCACTTACTCCTTTACTTGCGGCTTTAGGACGCAAACTTGCCGAAAAAATTGATAAAGGTCTTGGCAAAACCCCGACACAGTTAATCGAGCTGGGAGCTAGAGATTTAACTAATCATGTTATAATCGCAGGTCTCGGTAGCGTCGGCAAAATGGTAGCAAGGGTTTTAGAAGCCGAAGGAACAAGTTACGTAATATTAGACCTAAATGATGAACGTATTAAAGAAGAAACTTCTAACGGTTTTCCGGTGTTTAAAGGTGACGTATCGCAAATTGATACGTTAAAAGCCGTCGGAACGGAAAGAGCCTTAGCAATAATACTTACAATGAATAATCAAGTAACTATCAAAAAGTCGCTAAAGACAATCTCAAACCATTTTATGGATATGCAAGTTGTCGTTAAGTTAAAAAATCTGAAAAATGCCCGAGAATTTTATGATTTAGGAGCAACAACTATTATCCCTGAAAGCTATGAAACCGGCTTACAATTAGGAGGAACAGTTTTAAAACTTATCGGTATTAGTGAGCAAGAAATTAATCGTATTAAAGGGCAATTTAGATTAGGTAATTATATAGCCGCTAAGAGGGAAGATTTATTAACTGCCGCAGAAGAAAATGACTAGTATACTCTTTTGCTTTCAAGAATTGGTCAAAATCACTCAGTGTCATCCCGTGGCTACGACCACGGGATCCAGTAAAATATAAAAACATGTACATTATTAAGTTGTTTATCTGGATACCGTGGTCAAGCCACGGGATGACATACAGCAACTTTTAAGAACTATGCAACAACGCTATAATTATGAAGCAATGCTAAAAACTTTTATTTTATTAATTATCATAGCGTTATCGCTTACGGTTAAGGCTGATAATAAAAAATTACCTATTCCTCGCTTTGTTTCAATAAAGTCCAATGAGGTAAATGCTAGAAGCGGTCCAACGATAAAATCCTCGATAGAATGGATTTTTATTAAAAAAGGCGAACCGGTAGAAATCATTGCGGAATATGAACAATGGCGGCAAGTTCGTGATGTTAACGGTGAAGGCGGATGGATACACTCGAGTGTTTTATCAGGAAAAAGATCGGTAATTATTATCGGTGATAAAGAAATAGAACTTACTAAAGGTGAAAATCCTAAAAGTAGAGTGATTGCAAAATTAATGCCTGAAGTTCGCTGTACTTTAAAAAAATGTAAAGAACAATTTTGTCAAATTTCTTGTAAAGATTATATAGGATGGGTATCTAAAAAAGTAATTTGGGGAGTTTACCATGACGAAAAGGCGTATTAATTAATGTATGAAATGCCGCCGGTGTTGTTGCATGGCTCAAGAAATGGTTCCAATGTCATACCGTGGCTTGACCACGGTATCCAGAAAAAACCTTAATAAAAAGACTGGATGCCGTGGTCAAGGAACTAGAATGACACCATACGCTTTGCAAAAATTCGACTCACGCAATAACGCTATTCAAGCCACGAAATGACAGTAGAAAAAATATAAATATATGATTTCCATATTTAGTAAATTAAAGCAAAGTTTATCTAAAACCTCTAATAAAATATCGGAAGGGGTAGATAAAATTTTTTACAAGAAGAAGTTAGATAAAGAAACGCTAGAAGAATTGGAGGAGTTGCTAATTACATCAGATATGGGAGCTTTAGTTGCAACTAAGATTATCGAAGATTTGAAATCCATAAAATTCGGTAAAGAACTAGATAGCAGCGTTATTAAAGAAACTTTAGCAAAACTAATTCGGCAATTACTCCTAAAATCCGAAATTCCTTTTACTTTAAATGAAAATAAATTAAACGTAATTTTAGTTTGCGGAGTTAACGGTGCCGGCAAAACTACAACTATCGGTAAACTTGCCTCAATTTATCAAGCACAAGGGAAAAAAGTAGCTATTGCCGCTTGCGATACTTTTAGAGCTGCTGCCGTAAATCAGCTTAAGGAATGGGCAAACAGAGCACAGGCTTTATTTGTTACCGGCGAAGAGTCGGCGGACCCTGCAAGCGTTGCTTACCTTGCTATGCAAGAATCAATAAAGCAAAATATCGATATACTTTTTATCGATACCGCCGGTAGGCTACATAACAAAAAAAATCTTATGGATGAATTAACTAAGATTATCAAGGTTATTAAAAAAGTAGATGAAAACGCTCCCGCTCATAGTATTTTAGTGATAGATGCCGTTACCGGTCAAAATGTTTATAATCAAGTAGAGCAATTTAATAACAGTGCTAATTTAACCGGTCTTATTGTTACTAAATTAGACGGCAGTGCTAAAGCCGGCGTAATTGTCGGTATAGTGCAAAAATTTTCTTTGCCTATATATTTTATCGGCATAGGTGAGCAAATAGACGATTTGAAGGTATTTGATCCTAATGATTTTGCAAATAGTTTAGTCGGGCTATAATAGCGTACGAAATCGTCATTGTGGGACGCCATTGGTGTTGTTGCATGGATCATAATTTACCGTATTATGGTT
Organism: Rickettsia endosymbiont of Oxypoda opaca; assembly: GCA_020881235.1. Taxonomy (GTDB): domain Bacteria; phylum Pseudomonadota; class Alphaproteobacteria; order Rickettsiales; family Rickettsiaceae; genus Rickettsia. The sequence goes on from JAJIYK010000051.1 coordinate 4,685, forward strand.
ATTACAAGTATGGTGTCATTCTAGTTCCTTGATCACGGCATCCAGTCTTTTTATTAAGGTTTTTTCTGGATACCGTGGTCAAGCCACGGTATGACACCGAGCAGCAACGCCACATCTATGTGAGAATAACATAAAACAATGCCAAACTAACTAACCCAAAATGCATATTATAAAAAAATCATTACAAATTTCTTCTAAAGGCTATAAAAGGATTTTAGCACAGCTTCAAGCAGGCGGCGGGAAAGCTCGGCTTATTGGCGGATGCGTGCGAGATGCATTGCTTAATAAAGCCAGTTACGATATTGATATAGCAACTAGCTTGTTGCCTAATGAGGTAATTAATATTTTATCAAAAGCAGGCATAAAAGTTATACCTACCGGTATAAAATTCGGTACCGTCACGGCTATTTTGAATAAGGAGAAATTTGAAATTACTACCCTTAGGAAAGATATTGATTGTAACGGACGGCATGCAAAAGTGCTTTTTACCGATGATTTTGCCGAAGATGCCGCAAGGCGAGATTTTACTATTAACGCCTTAAGCTACTGCCCCTTTGAAAATGAAATATATGATTATTTTAACGGTCTAGAAGATTTGAAGTTAAAAAAAGTAATATTTATCGGTCAAGCAAGCCAAAGAATTAAAGAGGATTATTTAAGGATTTTACGCTTCTTCCGCTTTTCTAGTTATTACGCCGACCATATCGACAATGAAGGGCTAAAGGCTTGTGAGGATTTGCAGGATGGTTTAAAGATACTTTCACGGGAAAGAATAAAAAGTGAAATGGATAAAGTAATAATATCAACGAATGCTAGCAAAGTTTTGGAAACAATGTTTACTTGCGGGATATTACCGCTAATATTTTCCGTAAAATATTATGAATCAAAATTTTTTGAACAAGCTAATTTTTTTAAACTGCAATTATCTACGCACTATGCACTTTTATTTTATAAATTAGAAAATTTAAAGTTTAACACACTAATAAGCTGGAAATATTCAAAGCAAGAAACAGCGGCAATATTATCGATAATTAATTTTATTAATTTATCGCCGATAACCGAATTTGATATGAAGAAAATTTGGTTAGAAAATATGAATTACAAAGAATATTTGCTTGCTGCCCACATAACAGATAAGTTAGATTTACCACACATACAAAGATTTATTGATAAATATGATAAGTTACAGCACCCTAATTTTCCGGTAACCGGTCATGATTTACTAAAAATGAAGATAGAAAATAAAGAAATCGGCAAACAATTAGAGCATTTAAAAAATATTTGGCTAGAAAATGATTTTGCTCAAACTAAATTAGAGTTACTGGATATTTTAAAAAAAGATAATTATATTGTTTGCAAATGAAGGGTTAATATTATTATTTTCCTATTTTCCTGATGTTATTCCTAGCTGCAACGGGCGGGCTTTGTTGCGTGGATCGAAAAATGATTCCAATGTCATACCGTGGCTTGACCACGGTATCCAGGAAAAACCTTAATAAAAAGACTGGATGCCGTGATCAAGTCACGGCATGACACCGTACGCTTTGCAAAAATTTGAGCCATGCAATAACGCCTTTAGTCGCTCGCAATGACGTTTGGGGTATCCACGCAACAACACAGGTACAAGTCACGGCATGACACCGCACTTGTAATACCATAAAAAGAATGCAATTATGAAAATTAAAATTTTCTTTCTGATATTTTTCTTACTATTAAATTCCGTTAGCTACGGTGAAATACATAAACCTAAAATAGTTACGAGTATTACGCCGATAGCTAGCGTTGTTGCGATGTTAGTTAAAGACAAAGCCGTTATAGATAGCTTAGCGGTAAATAGCAGTTGCCCTCACCATTATCATCTAAAACCTAGTGACCTTGCAAAAGTAAAAAATGCCGATATAGCTATTTATATAGATGGACAGTTTGATAGTTTTGCCGAGAAATTAATGCAAGGTCATAGCAAAAATATTATCAAAATTAGCGATATTAAATCTTTAAAAATCATTAAAGATAATAACGAACCGAACTGGCATATTTGGTTAGATATTGAGAATGTTAAAATTTTATTACAAGAATTATCGTTAATATTAGCACAAAAACTACCTAATTTACGTGAAGATATTAATAAAAATCTTCATATAGCGTTAAAGCAGCTAGAAGATTTAAACAAAATGAAAAACCGTAAATTTGAAGGATTGCAAGACGTGATTTTACTAAGCGATAGTGCAGAATATTTTTTTATTGATACAAAAATTAAAACTCAGAAATTATATAGCGTGAATCAAAAAAGTTTAAAATATGTAAGTAAATTGGAAAAGTTATTAAGCGAGTCTATTAATAAATGCTTAATTTTAGATACGCAACAAGATGCAAGACTTTATAAAAAACTAAATGCTAATATAGTGACGTTGGAAAGCGAAAATTGGTCGATAGTTGATATTAATCACCGAGTATTTTACGAGCAATATTTACAAATGATTAATCAATTTGAGATATGTATTAAAATAGCCCCCTTCACGCAGTAAGCGGCATTGTTGCATGGCTCTAGAACTCGCCCAAACGTCATTGCGAGCCGACATTGTTGCGTGGATCGGAATCATTACAAAAACCCCGTCATTGCGAGGCGGCGTTGTTGCGTGGATACCCAAACCGTCATGGCGAGGCACCTCTTGGCACCGTGGCCATCCAGTTTTTGTCATGCCGTGACTTGATCACGGCATCCAGTCTTTTTATTAAGGCTTTTTCTGGATACCGTGGTCAAGCCACGGTATGACACCGTACTTGTAATACCATAATACGATAACTATGATCCACGCA
>JAJIYK010000052.1 GCA_020881235.1 Rickettsia endosymbiont of Oxypoda opaca
CTATATCTTCTATATATTTTATTAAATAATTGCCTACTTATTCCATGTACTTTATAAAATTCTCCGACAAATCTATATCTTGTATGCTCCCCTGACTTTATTAGCTCATACTCTTTTATTAAATTCTTCCATTTTATTTTGTAGCTCCTTTCTAACGTCTTATCTTCGCTATTTCTCCTCATACTCTTACTCCGTTGACTTTAGTTATTACATTATAACTTTTTGTCAACGAATTACGTAACCTTTACACGGTATGACACCGTACTTGTAATACCATAATACGATAACTATGATCCACGCAACAATGCCCGCTCGCAATGACGAGTTTGGGCATTTCTAGAGCCACGCAACAACGCTGGTAGCATTAGACCAATAGAGCATTAGCAGCAAATTTTTCTATCGTTGGAGCAAATAAAACTTCCAACTCTTTTCTAATTTCTTCTTTATCTTCTATCTTTTTATTGTCTTTATTTAAAACTATCTCACCGCTAGCTACATGAGTCATTACGGCATCGATAATTGCCTTTTTGTCATGTTTGCCGTCCATATATTTTAAAGCAAATTTTTCAAAGAAATTAACACCTATCGGCTCATGTTTCAAATTTGTCACCCACATAGCCGGACTATTACTAACTTGATATGACACAAATTTTGAAGTTTTAGGCTTATCAAGGTTCGGTGCACTTCTTTGTTTTTGCATGGTAATATTAATATAACCTTGTAATACTAACTTCATGGCATTATTTAAAAGCTCGGCTTTTATTTCATTTAATTTAGTATTATGCAATTTTTTATTAGCTTCAGACGTGATTTTTTCAAAACTTAGCGGGTTATTAATATTTTCGCTAAAGCTATAAAGGATAGCTTTCATATAAGGTGAGGAAGTCGATAAGTTAGATTCTTTATTACCGTTTAAAAAGAATTTTAAAGATTCGGCGGAATTATTAAGATCGACCTCGGCAAGAGGTTTTTCCGGCACTATATTAAAGACTAGATTGAATTTAGTAATATCGTCATTATTAATATTTCTATTTAATTTAACGTTATTATGACATAATAAGGTAGTTCTAAAACGGCGATTAGTAATAAAATCCATATATTGCTCGGTTCTTACTATATCATTTACCGCTTGCAGTTTTTCAGCAACTTTTGGCGGCATATTACCGAGATACATAGTTGATATGTTACAATCACTTAAATATTGTAAATTATGTTTTTTAGCTTCATCCATAAATTCATGAAAGTAAAACTGTGCGTTATCTTCTTCTAAATGGTCATGACGTAAATAATGATCGCTTTGTTTAGCAAGTAATCCCGCTTCGTTTTTTAATACCTCAGCGTAAGGGGTTTTAGAGTTTTCTAAGCTATCTTTAACAAATTCAAGTAACAACCTAGATTGAGCGACTTTATCTTGTACATTTGGAAATGAACTTGAATGATAAAGCATCATATCTCTAATGGTGCGTACCATATTCCAGCCGGGCAGAGTATTATAGCTAATATAGGCTATACCGTTTTCACTTAAATTTTTATTGCAGACTTCAAAAATTTTATCTCTAACGAATTTCGGTACCCAAGAAATTACGCCGTGGCAAATAATATAATCAAATTTACCGAAAGACTTGTCAATATCCGTTATAGAACAATGATGAAATTCTATATTCTTAAGCCCAAGCCCTGCTTTGTGCTTGTTTGCTTCATCAATTTGTACTTTAGATAAATCAACACCGACAAAATGAGCTTTAGGATAATTAACGGCATGCGGTATTAAATTACCGCCGGCTGCACAGCCGAGTTCTAAAACTTTAGCGGTTTCTAGCGGTGGCGGAGTCATACCGAATAATGTAGCAAGAGTAGTTAAATGATAAGGATTAGTTAGTGCATACGGATAGCTTTCATACGGCACTTCGTCATAAGTATTGGCTGGAGTTGCAAGTTTTACGTTCATAGTTCTTCCTTGTAAATTAATAAATTAAAGTTACTTGTCATATTGTGGTCAAGCCGGCGTTGCTGCATGGCTCGAATTTTTGCAAAGCGTACGGTGTCATTCTAGTTCCTTGATCACGGCATCCAGTCTTTTTATTAAGGCTTTTTCTGGATACCGTGGTCAAGCCACGGTATGACATTGGAACCATTTCACAATGATAATATTACATCAAAAATTTCTAAATTGGCAACTTATAAGTAAATCCTATACCAAATTCTCCGACACCTATAGTTTTTTTGATAGGATTTGCCGGTGTAAATTGTCCGGTTTGAATATTTAGAGTGTCATATTTAATTTTTACATCTTGAACTACTTGCAATTTTGCGGCTAAATCAATGCTAAAATTTGGAGTTACATATTTTGAAACACCAAGACCGGCTTGCCAAGCAAAACAATTAGTGTGAGTTCTTCTTACTTTAAAATATTCCGTATTCATTAAGTCCCATCTGGAAGAAGTCGGTTTAACTTTCACCTGTGCTATACCTGCACCGAATATTACAAAAGGAGTGAAGCTTTTTACTTCTTGAAAATCATAGATAAGATTTACCATATATATATTAGATACTACTCTAGTTTTACCGGGAGTTTTCGGGATAGATAAACCGTTACTTAAATCTTGCTGCGGTAATACGTAATGAAGGCGATATTTTGGCTGATAGGTTGCCGAAAATTCAATAGCCATTTGCGGATAAAAAATATAGCCTATTTTACCGCTATACATACCCGATCTTTTTAAAGTAATAGCGGTATTAGAGCTTTTGTGACGAAATTTACTAACGACCGGCTCCACTATTCCGCCCTCCGCTCCTATATATAAAGATCTTTGATTAGCCCCTTCCTCTTCTGCATACGCAACTGAAGTGATAACGATAAAAGAATAAACACAGGCTATAATAAATATTTTAGATAATTTAATCATAAAAACAGACTTAAAAAAAAGCCTATTATATATCGGCTTTAGGTACGGTCAACTAAAATTCTACGCCGATTTTTTAATTTTTTTAGCAATAGAGACGATAACACCTAAAATTAATAAGATAATTGTAACAATAAGAGAAATAAAGGGCTGAATTTCTATAAAAGGATGAATAAATATTTTGATGCCGATAAATATTAATATTAAAGCTAAAGAGTATTTTATATATCTAAATCTTTCTACAATATTCGCTAAGCAAAAAAACAACGCTCTAAGCCCTAAAATAGCAAAAATATTTGAAGTATAAATTATATAAGGGTTATTTGTAATAGCAAATATTGCCGGAATACTATCGATAGCAAATACTAAATCTATAATTTCTATAAGTAGTAACGATACGAAAAGAGGAGTAACGTACAATTTTTTATCTAGAGTAATAAAAAATTTATCACCTGCAAGTTTAGGCGTAATATTTAAATGCTTTGTTAGCACTCCATAAATGTAGGAGTTTTTGATATCAAAAGTTTTGTGCGATATATAGAAAGTTTTTACGCCGGTAATAATAAGTATTACGGCAAAAATATATAATATCCAAGAAAATTTAGCTATGATAATAATGCCGCCGTAAATCAGAATAGCCCGAAAGACTATTACGCCGATTATACCTAAAAATAACACCCGATGTTGATAGTTAGAAGGGATAGAAAAAAATTGAAAAATCATCGAGATAATAAAAACATTATCAAGTGACATTGCTTTTTCAATTAAAAAACAGGTGAAATATTCTTTAGTGCTATCTCCTCCCATAGCGTAAAAAACATACACGCCGAATAGGCATGCTATCGTAAAATAAAAAAGACTAAAAAGTAAACTTTGCTTGAAGCTCATCACATTATTTTTGCGATGTATAAACCCGAGATCAAAAATCAATAAGGTCAAAATTACAATGCAAAAAACAATCCAAGTCAAAATTTATCCTCTATTAAGTTTTAGATATCGTTCCCGTTTTTATGTCATTCCTAGCTACGGCGGGCGTTGTTGTGTGATTCCCAGAATCGTCATGGCGAGGCACCTCTTGGCGTCGTTGCCATCCAATTTTTGTCATGGCGTCGTTGCATGGCTCGAATTTTTGATGTCATTCCCGCGAAGGCGGGAATCCAGAAAAAACACTTAAAATAAGCAAAATTATATAAAAATTTACTATATAATTCGCTTAAATATTCTCTGGATTCCTGCCTACGCGGGAAGGCATTGTTGCATGGATACCCAAACCGTCATGGCGAGGTGCCTCTTGGCGTCGTGGCCATCCAGTTTTTGTCATGCCGTGACTTGATCACGGCATCCAGTCTTTTTATTAAGGCTTTTTCTGGATACCGTGGTCAAGCCACGGTATGACACCGTACTTGTAATACCATAATACGATAACTATGATCCACGCA
>JAJIYK010000053.1 GCA_020881235.1 Rickettsia endosymbiont of Oxypoda opaca
AAAGCGTACGGTGTCATGCCGTGACTTGATCACGGCATCCAGTCTTTTTATTAAGGTTTTTTCTGGATACCGTGGTCAAGCCACGGTATGACACCATACTTGTAATAACCATAATATGGTAAATTATGATCCACGCAACAACGCCTCCTCGCAATGACGACTCCCTAAAAAAATAAAATACCTTACCTTATGAAAAAACTAGATAAAACGAATTCACATAGACAACATAAAGTAGCGACTTTAATAAATGAAGCTTTAATTGAAATATTAAGGCGTGGACGAATGCTTGACGGGCGGCTTCTTGATTGTCCGGTAACAATCACAAAAGTTTTAGTAACGGGTGATTTGAAACTCGCAAATTGTTATTTTTTGCCTTTTAATACTAATTTAAAAGAAGCGGAGCTAATGGAAGCGTTAAATAATTCCAAACATGCTATACGAAATTTTATAACTCAGAAAATTAATATGAAATTTTCTCCGGATATTCGTTTTCATTATGATCACGGGTTTGATAATGCCGCTGAAGTAGAACGTTTATTAAAACAAGCGAAAATTACGGAGATTATTTAATGGAGATTATTTAATAATGGTAAGGCATCCTGCGAAATATTTTTTGTACAAAAAAAAGAATGGCGTATCGTTATTTTTTAATTTTTTGGCGTTTAGTTTAGTTGTTGCCGCTTTTATATTTATATCCTGGGGCTTGAAGGGAATGACCCAGCCGCTAAATACTCTAACGCTTGATCCGGTTTCCCTTGAAGATAGTAATTTAATAGGCTACTCTTTTAGAACCATCTTGCGGATGATGATTGCAATGGTCATCTCTTTAATTTTCACCCTGATATATGCAACGCTTGCCGCTAAAAACCCTAAGCTAGAACAAATTTTAATTCCGCTATTAGATATTTTACAGTCGGTACCGATTCTCGGCTATATTTCATTTACCGTTACGGCTTTCTTAGCACTTTTCCCTTCTAGTATTATGGGGGCGGAATGTGCAGCTATATTTGCTATTTTTACCTCGCAAGTCTGGAATATGATTTTTAGTTGCTATCAATCATTTAAAACAGTGCCGGCAGATTTAAATGATGCAGCTAGTATTTTTAAAATGTCAGGGTGGCGTAAATTTTGGCAAATAGAAGTTCCTTTTGCTATTCCTTCTTTGGTGTGGAATATGGTGGTGTCAATGTCTAGTAGTTGGTTTTTTGTAGTAGCTTCCGAGGTAGTTACGGTAGGTAATAACAAATTTACCTTGCCCGGCATCGGGTCATATATATATTTAGCGATCGAGCAGCAAAATATGGCAGCAATTTTATATGCGATGCTAGCAATGTCGCTGATAATTATACTGTATGATCAGCTATTATTACGTCCGTTAATAGTATGGTCGGAGAGATTTCGCTATGAAACATCCGCAGGGGTTAAAGCAGGTCATTCATGGGTATTAACTATATTTCAAAGAAGCATAATTATTAAAAAATTTTTTTCGCCTTTAATATATGTTGCAAAATTTCTTCTTTATTATCCTTTATTTAACGGTGTAAATAACCTTACAGTAAACCCTCCCAAAATTACGGAAAATAATCATAATAAATTATGGTTAAATTATCTATGGTATTTCATATTAATTGTTAGCGGCGTGGTTGCTCTTTTTTATATCGGTTCTTTTTTACGTAATATAGGTTGGCATGAAATTGTTAAAGTATTTATTTTAGCCTCGATTACTCTATTGCGGATCATAGTACTCATAACTCTTGCCTCGCTATTTTGGGTGCCTATCGGTATATATATCGGTTTACGTCCTCGGTTAACGGCAATTACTCAGCCTTTTACTCAGTTTTTTGCAGCTTTCCCGGTAAATTTATTATTTCCGATAGTTTTTATTGTCATCACTAAATATGATTTAAATCCTAATATTTGGCTTAGCCCTTTAATGATTATGGGTACGCAGTGGTATATATTATTTAACGTTATAGTCGGGGTATCGTCTTTGCCTAATGAGCTTAAAGACGCAACAAAAATTTTAAACGTCAAAGGTTTAGAATGGTGGAAAGAAGTAATGTTACCGGCAATTACCCCTTATTTTATTGTCGGAGCTATTACCGCTTGCGGCGGAGCGTGGAATGCAAGTATTGTTGCTGAGGTTATTAATTTCGGTGATCAAAAAATAGTAGCTAAAGGTCTTGGCAGCTATATAGCAGAAATGACGGTAGCGGCGGATTTTAACAAAATAATTTTAGGGATCGGAATGATGTCGCTATTTGTCGTGTTAATAAACCGGTTATTTTGGCAGCCCATTAATGAGTATTCTAATAAAAAATTTCAATTGTAGTTATTGAGATGTTATTTCGTGATATATTACGCTACCTCTTCCTAATAACCCCCCAACCGAAGACCAAGAGGCTTGTCATCGTACCGACAAAGACGCCTTTAAAATAAAAATACTGCAGCGAAAAATGTTCCCATAATAAAAATGCAGTTGTGCCGCTAATAGATGATAAAACCATCATTTTTGCCGATACGACAATACCAAACAAAGCCATTACCAGCGGTACTAATATTATCGGTCCCCAAAAACCGGTAATAAATACTACTAGATCAATAACATTATTAAATTTTAAGGCTATAACTATAGCAAAACTGCCGATTATGAGATTAGTAATCCTAGCAATTAATAATAGTTTTTGTTGATTTTTGACTTTAAAAATAGGGTTTAATAGATCTTTTACCAAAGCTATAGATGTCACGTTTAAATCAGAATCTGCCGTAGACATAACGGCTGCAAGCAAGCCTGTTATTACGATGCCTTGTACAAAAGGAGGTATTATCTGGTTAATCAAATAGGGCAGTACTAAATTAGAAGGTTGAGTTGGGTAAAGATTATAAGCAATTAAGCCGTTTAAAGTAACGCATATTAGAAAAGTTATATAGATAGCAGATTTTACATATATTGCTTTAGTCGTTTGAGCAGGATTTTTATTAATCAAAGCTCGTTGAATAAAGTGAGGATAGAGATTCATCACGCAAAAACTTAACGCAGCGGCAATTGTTAAAGGAAGTAAATTAGAGCGATCGAAATTTGTTTGTGTAGTAGATAATTGGCTAAAGAAAGCCATTGTGCCGATTTTATTTAAGCCGACGATAGTTATAATCGGTATAGCGAGTATCATCGCAAAAAATTGTAATAAATTAGTAAAAATAATTGATTGTAACCCGCCGACGGTAGTATAAATTAGCACGATGCTATAGCTTAAAATTACGCCTTCAATATAGTTTATCTTTAAAATATACTGAAAGATATAGCCGCTAACGCTAATTTGTGCTGCCACAAACCCGATAGATACGATAATTGAACTAATCCCGCCGATAAAGCGTCCGACTCCTCCGTAATATTTACTCATTATATCCCCGACGCTCTCAGCTCCGTAATGCGTAGCAATACGTGGTACCACATAAATAGCAATTAATATATCTATAGGCAAAGTAAGCATTAAAGCGTAACCGTAATATGCATAACCGGAAAATGCTTTTTCCGTAATGCCGAAGGTAGTCGCACCGCCGACGGAGCTAGCAAATATTGTGGCTATTAAGAGCAATCTACTATTTTTAGCACTTCCTCCGACATTAGCATAATTTTTAAAACTACTATGCCTAGCACGATAATATATACCGATTAGTAAAATCGATATTAGATATATAAAGACTATAATATTGTCGATTGGTATTTTAGACATAGATTAAGTTTGTATAATTAAATTTAAACTATAAGCTATTAATCTTTGATATGCGAGTAGTATATTCGGGATGTTTTTATTACTTTGAGGGGTAAAAGTCATTGAGCATATACGTATTATGGCTATTATTATGTATGGTGTCATACCATGGCTTGACCTACTAGTGTACGAACGTTAAAGAAAAGGCTGTGTCATGCCGTGACTTGATCACGGCATCCAGAAAAATAAAGCCATATTAGACTTATTTTAGAGCCTTTTTATGACGTTATAAAACTGGATTCCGTGGTCGGAGCCACGG
>JAJIYK010000054.1 GCA_020881235.1 Rickettsia endosymbiont of Oxypoda opaca
ATAAAACAGATAACAGCTAAATGGAACATGCCAGTATCAAATTGGGCACTGACAATTTCCCAGCTAGATATTTACTTTCCCAATAGGCTAAATTTTGGAAGAGCTTTCTAGTTTGACACAGTTCTATGAACGTTCTCGAGGTTTGAAACTTGTCGCCCCATATCCTAAACGTGTAGACCCATATCCTGTAGATTCAGATATAGATAAAGAATGGGTAGTAATAGATTCTAAAACTTCTGATGAAAAGGAAATATCTTCTTCTATAAAAAGTAAGATTCTTCCTCTTCCTTCTGCAGTTACCCATTATCCAGCTGATGATTTAATACCGACAGGTCTAAAGCTTATAGGAGCAGGGCAAGAAGGAATAACTGCTCCCTGCTCTATATCTTAACCTTAGCTTTTATCCTTTATTATAAACCAAATCCGGCTGTAGTCGTTAAAACCTTATAGAAATATGGTACGGATGAAGGGACTTGAACCCCCACGCCTTGCGGCACAAGAACCTAAATCTTGCATGTCTACCAGTTCCATCACATCCGCAAAACTTCTTAAGTTAGGAATTTTGTCAAAGAATTATAATACACATTGTATAATTTTTGTAAATCAGTAATTTTTGTATATTCATTAATTTTATGTGCTGTTTCGGATAATAAACCGAATTCAACAATCGGGCAATAGTTTTTAACAAATCTAGCATCGGAAGTACCGCCGCTAGTCGAGAATTTAGGTTTTATATTAGTTGTGCTTGCAACTATTCCGGCGAAATCGGCTATTCTGTCTATAGGGCTTTGAATAAAGCTTTCGGCTGAGCTTTTACCGGTTAATTCATAATTTAATTTATATTCATTACAATATTTTTCGGCAATCCGCTTTATTAGATTTGTTAGACTTTCGGCTGAATGTAGGTCATTAAACCGAATATTAAATCGTGCGGAAGCTTCACCGGGAATTACGTTAGTTATATTATTACCTACATCAATTGAGGTAACGCAGGTATTCGAGCGATCAAAAAATTTACTGCCTTCATCAAGTTTAATATTGATAATATCGTTCATTATTTTTATTAGGCACGGCAAAGGGTTTTTTGCTTTTAGCGGATAGGCTACATGTCCTTCTAATCCTTCTATACTTAAATTAAAATTTATACTTCCTCTTCTGCCGATTTTGATGATATCGCCAATTTCTTTTTCACAAGTAGGTTCGCCGACAATAGCAAAATCAACTTTATGACCTTGATTATAAATATGTTTTAACATTTCTTTAGTGCCGTACTTTGCTTCACCCTCTTCATCGCTGGTAATTAAAAAACTAATCGAACCGTTAAGGTTTTGATTATTCTTTATAAAGTCCAAACTTGCTGCTAAAAAACAGGCTATAGCCCCTTTCATATCAGCCGCTCCCCGACCGTATATTTTCCCACCTTGTTCGTTAGCCTTAAACGGTTCAGAATTATGCCAAAGGTTATAATCGCCGGCAGGTACGACGTCAACATGACCGACAAAACAAATATTCGGTTTTTTATTGCCGTATACGCCATAAAGATTAGTAACTTGTGAGGAGGAATCACCGAATAATTTTATTTCGGTGTAAAAGCCGCTTTCTTGTAGTAGCTTGTCAATATATTCGATAGCACCATTACTCCGGGGAGTTAGGGATTCGAACCTAAGCAATTCTTTTAGGTAGTTAATGTACATTAGCGTTATTCTTTGATTAAGACAGATTCATTTTTTTGCCAAAGTGAATCTAGTTTAGTGTTTATTTTATTTTCGAGATATTTTATGTTTTGCTTAAGTGTCTCAATTTCTTTTTGATGGTTATCTAGTTCGGCTATTATTTTTTCTTGCTCTTCAAGAGAAGGAAGAGAAATTTGTAAATCATCTAAATCTTTTAAATAAATATGAGGTTGACCTGATCCGGATTGTTTTTGATAAATTACATTTTGCTGAGATTTTAAAATATAGTATAGATATTTAGTTAACAGCAACTCTTCATTAGTTGAATAAACTACGATGCAATCCGAAGCCCAAATTGAGTAGTTATGATACCATACATATCCGGCATATGCTCCTGATGAGGAAATAGTTATTATATTTCCACTAAAGTTATATTGATTATGTGAATAAGGACTAGACCGCCCTGCGGCTATTACCGGAATATTATCTTCAATTGCAGTCTCTTTAGTAATTGTTTTACCCTTTTTAGCTAATATAAAGGCATTTTTTAATAAGTAGGAAAAGGATTCAATATTTTTAATTCTTGCAATTTCTCTATATTTAGTTCCTAAAAGATTGTAATCATTATTTTTTACTTTTTCTAAATCTACAATTTCAAAACCAAGTTCAAGCATATTAGCTTTTAACTCAGGATGTTTATCTATTTTCCTAATATCAGAGGCATCAATTTTGTTTAAATCATTTATTCCTGTGATCTTTCTTTTACGATTACCTAGCGTAACACCTATATTTTTAGCTTCATAAAACCAATATTCCTTTTGATTATTAGGCTTGTGGGCATCGATAAAATAAAGTATCGACGTCTTAACTCCGGTATAAGGTAAAAAAGTACCTTGCGGCAAAGAAATAACAGCTTGCAATTTTGCTTTTGATAATAAAAATTGACGAATATTTGCAGTATCTTCTCTAGTTAAAAAACCTTCCGGCACAACTACTGCCATCCTGCCGCCTTCTTTTAAATTTCTAAGACAATGTAAAACACATACGGCATCGCCGTTATTTTTTGCAATTCCATTATAATAAAGAGAAGCAACGTGGTTTTCTATTACAGGTTTCCCTTTTTTTATTATATCCTTAGCGATTTTTTGAGAAAATGGTAGATTAGTCACCGCCACGTCAAACTTTAAATGTTGGTTTGTTGTAGGTTGAATATAATCAGGATTTTCAAAGCTGTTTATTTGTTGAACTCCGCTATGTCCGTCCCCGTGTAAAATCATATTCATTTTGGCGATTCTAGCGGTCGTAGTTATTTCTCGCCCATATAACGTATCAAGTTTTAGTCTTTCTAAATCTTCTTGAGTATTAATTATAGTATTTTCTTTGATATAGTTAAAAGCTTCGGTTAAAAATCCTCCTGTACCGCAGAAAGGGTCATATATTGTTTCCTTAAATTTAGGATCGACAATATTAATAATAGTTTTAACGACATTTCTAGGGGTAAAATATTCTCCTAAGTCATTCTCGGTTGAGGTAGTTTTTTCAAGGAAATATTCAAATGCATCGCCTTTTATATCTGTGTCTATTGTTGATAAAATAAGAGGATCGATTGCATCAATAATATGCCGAAGTGTTTGAGGATTGCTTATAGAAATAGGCGTAAAAACATCTCCACCGTATTTATTTTTAATTTGCTCTATGACATAGCTATTTATGTAGCCGATAATATCATCATTTGACTGTGCTTTAATGGTATTCCACCAAGATTTTTCGTTATTCTCACTAAGCAATTTTAGGAATAATATATTAGCAAATTCACTAAATCTTTCTATTCCTGCTCGGAGTCCTTCGCTTCTTAAAATAGTATTTAAGTTTTTGAATATCGATATCAACTCATCTCGTGAAACTTTAACTTCCTTAGGGATTGTCCAAGCTTCATTACTATTTGCTTGTAAAAAAGCTAATATCTCTTTTTCACGAAGTAGCTCTCTTACTTCTTCGCCGTTTAGTATAAGTTCTTTATTATTTGGTACAAAACGAGCTTCGCAATAAGCTCCGTTCATAGCAAATACTAAGGACACATCAAGCACTTTTGCATACTCTGTTGCTTGTGCCAAAGCACGCTGTAAATCTGTACCTTCTTTTTTTGCTTCTATTATTGCAATAGGAGCGTCATTGTCACTTCGATATAAAATATAATCAGGTCTTTTTCCTTTTAATTTATCTCTTTGCTCTGTTAATTTTGGTTTTTGGAAATAAACATTTTTATTATTATTACTGTCTATACGCCAACCTTTATTCACCAGATTGTTGTTTATAATCCACTCGGTTTGTTGTTCTGCTAGCATGAAATAGCCTGTTTTATGGTAAATTAAACTGTAATGTTAAGTATACTTCTCTATAAGAAACTCTATTACTTTGACAATGCTTACATAATATTTTATTAATTTAAATATATGATTATTTTATATTAACCAAAATTAGCTAAAGGATGAATAGCATACATATATAAAATATGACGATAAAAGCATAGTAGCTTCGACTTTTTTAATAAACTTAAAATATTATTTAAAACCGGCGTTGTTGCATGGATACCCCAAACGTCATTGCGAGTGACTAAAAGGAGCGTGGCAATCTAGTCTTTGTCATGCTGAACTTGTTTCAGCATCCCTTGAAAAAGATACTGAAATAAATTCAGGATGACTATTTTTTTCCTAGATTGCCACGTCGGTACTACGTACCTCCTCGCAATGACGAGGTAAGATTGAGCCATGCAGCAACGCCTTTAAAATCATTAAAAATTACTAATATTAAAATATGTCTATAAATAATAAATTTAAAGAATTAATTCAGACCGGTAGTTTTGCCGGTATATTACTGATTATAACATTTGCCTTGGCACTAGTCATTAGCAATAATAGTTTTTTAAATAAATATTATACTGCATTTATCTATAGCAATATACTTTTATCGATAGGAAGTTTAAGTCTACAAACCACTTTTATACAGTTGATTAATGACGGCTTTATGAGCTTTTTCTTCTTATTAATCGGTTTGGAGATGAAATTTCACTTAGTAGAAGGAGAGTATAAAAATAAGAAGAAGTTAATATTACCGAGTGCGGCAGCTTTAGGAGGGGTAGTAGTACCGGCATTAATTTACGTATATTTTAATTTTGATCAACCAACGTTAAAAGGCTGGGCTATTCCGATAGCAACCGATACGGCTTTTGTCCTCGGTATTTTATCTTTTTTTCATCGACATACTTCTTTAGAACTAAGAGCTTTTATTATCGGTTTCTCGCTAATTGATGATGCTTTTGCTTTAATTATACTTGCTTTATTTTATACTAAAACAATCTCTATGGTGGCCTTATGGGCTTCCTTAGGAATTGTAATTATTTTATCGATACTTAACTATTATCAAGTACAAAAAACCCTTTATTATATGGCAATAGGATTATTGTTATGGATTAGCATGGTTGAGGCCGGTATTCACGGCACGTTATGCGGTGCTATTATTGCACTTTTCATACCGGTTAATATAAATGGCGGTCTTAACGACTCTTTTAAAAGATTAGAAGAATTAATGCGTCCTTTTGTAAATTATTTTATTTTACCTCTTTTTGTGTTTATGAATTCCGGTATCGTTTTAAAACATTTCTCATTTGGAAGTGTATGTTCTAACGTCACTTGGGGTATAATATTTGGGTTATTTATCGGTAAACAATTAGGTATTACTTTGTTTTCATATCCGTTTATTCGGTTAAAATTTTGTGATTTACCGCAAGGCACGTCATGGTTAAAGTTTTACGCTATAGCGGTTCTCGGCGGGATCGGTTTTACTTTGAGTTTATTTATCGGCAGCATAACTTTTGAATCGGGTTGCCCTTCTAATGCTATGAGAATCGCCGTAATAATAGGCTCCTTGGTATCTGCTTTATTTGGCATTATAATTTTAAATTATGCTACTAAAAACCCTTCCGGTTCAGCTGTTTTAAAATAAAGTAGTTATTTTTTAGATTGACAAGTTTTTATTTGCTTAATAAAATTTCCCTTACAAAATTTAAATAGGCAAAATTATGCGTTTAACACTTATTACTTTAATAGCAGCAATAGCTTTTTTAACTAGTGCCTGCAATACTATGCAAGGTATGGGAAAAGATGTGCAAGCAGGCGGTAAGAAACTCGAAGATTCTGCCGAGAAAAATAAGGACAAAAAAAGCTGCGGTTGTAATATGTAAGAAAAGCAGGGGCTGCATTGAGGTTATTCAAGGGCGTTGTTGCCTGGCTTGAATTTTTGCAAAGCGTACGGTGTCATGCCGTGACTTGACCAGCGTTGTTGCCTGGATCAAGAAAAGTGCTATATGTCATTCTAGCTAAAAGCGGGAATCCAGAAAAAACACTTAAAATAAGCAAAATTATATAAAATTTTACTATATAATTCGCTTAAATATTCTCTGGATTCCCGCTTTTAGCTAGAATGACATCAAAAATTTGATCCATGCAACAACACAGGGCTTGACCACGGGTATGACATTGAAGTCATTTTTCGAGCCATGCAACAACGCTCGCACCTCCTTGCAATGAGGTCTCGGCGTAATTTTAAAACCTTAGCAAAGATACTTTAAAGTTCATCTTGAATGTGACAAACCATATAATTTAATGTAGCTCTTAATGCTTCTTCATAAGCTAATAGGTCATTTTCCGTGCAATTATTTTGTTTTATGGTTTCGTATACTTTTCTTAATAAAATACTATCACTGCTAATTTTTTGAAATTTTTCTTCATTCTCAAATTTATATTGCCAGTGTGCCGATTTACCTGTTTCCGCTTGTTTATGCATTTCTGCCGTACGTATTTGTATTTCTATTTTTCGCTTATAAGAATTAATTTCAGTTACGATATGTAAAGATTGATAGCCGTTTTCTTTAGGGTCATCGATAAAGTTTTTGCTTTTTTGTAAATCCACATTATAAAGCTTATAAATAATATCACGTACTTTATAACATTCCTTTTTATCAGCTACTATGACTCGTAATGCAATAAGATCCGTTAATTGTTCTAAAGTAGTTTCTTTTCTTATTATTTTCCTTAAGATAGATTCAGGCTCTTTAATTCTACCGTATATTTCTGCTTCGATGCTATGTTTAAGTAAATCCTCATGAAGAAGACAAGTAATAATATCAATCAAACATACCTCCTTTATCTAATTACCTTAAGTTCTGTGAACAAATCTAATTTTTTAAAATTATATAACTAAAAATTTATAAACAGGAAAATAATATTCTCAAAAGCTACTCTTTTCAAGGGTTTATTGAAAAGAGGATTTTACAACTAAAATTTAATTGATATTA
>JAJIYK010000055.1 GCA_020881235.1 Rickettsia endosymbiont of Oxypoda opaca
AGTTAATATTAATAAAGCTAGTTGGGTAATTCAGAAAATAAAAAAAGTAGCAAAAGAAAATAATGTTCGCATTATAGCTTGTTTGGGTCTTACTTACAAACCTAATGTACCTGATACCAGAGAATCACCGGCTATAATAATAACTGAGACCCTGAAACAAGAATTTGATGTTATTGTTTTTGATCCATATGTTAAAAATATAAAATCAATAAATAATACGCTACTAAAAGTAGATATGATAGTTATATTAGTTGCCCATAATGAATTTTTAGATATACCTCATTATTTGTTTCATGAAAAAATTTTTCTTGATTTTACTGGAGTATTAATAAAATGAAAAAAATAATGATAGTAATAGGAACACGACCTGAGGCAATAAAACTTGCACCTATCATTGCAGCTTTTGAAAATAATAAATATTTCTCTTATGAGATATGTATGACTGGACAACATACGTCTTTACTTGATTCTGTTCTTTCAGATATGAACATTAAAGTCAGTTATAAATTTCAATCTACAGAAAGCAAAGGATCTCTGTGCCACAGTGCAACACATATGTTGTCAGGATTTAGTAATACATTAGAAAAATCAAGACCAGATTTAATTATTGTTCAGGGAGATACTACAACAGCTTTTGTAGCAGCTCTTGCTAGTTTTTATTCAGGGATAGCAGTAGCACATATTGAAGCAGGTTTACGAACAGATAACATATATTCACCATGGCCTGAGGAGATACATAGATGTTTTATAGATAAACTAAGTACTTATTTTTTTGCACCAACTAATCAAGCAAAAATTAATCTTATTAAGGAAGGAGTACCAATTGATAAAATTTGGGTAGTAGGTAATACATCCATAGATGCAGTAAGACTTATAAATAAAAAATTATGTGGATTAAAACCAGATTATAAAACTAAATTTATCTTAGTTACAATTCATAGAAGAGAAAACTATGGCGAACCACTAAAAGAAGTATGTAATGCTTTACGTAATATTGCGAAACAATTTCTAGATATAAACATAATGTTCTGTTTACACCCCAATCCTTCTATAAGTGAACATGTAAAAACATTATTATCAAATATAAGTAATATTAATTTAATTTCACCAATAAATCATATATCATTTATTAAGCTTCTAAAAGAATGTCTTTTTGTAATAACTGATTCTGGGGGCATACAAGAAGAAGTAACATTTATTGGAAAGCCTGCACTTATTGTTAGAGATATCACTGAAAGACCAGAAGTAATTGAAAATAACATAGCTATATTAGTAGGAACAAAAGCAGTTGATATTATAAATATCTGCAATAGGTTATTAAAAAATCCAGATTTGCTAGCTGTAATGTCAAAAATATGTTTTCCTTATGGAGATGGTTACGCAGCAAAGAAAATAGTTAATATCTTAGAACAAGAATTAAAAAAGAACTAAATATGACAAAATTAGGTATTTTATTTTTTGCTGATCGTCTTCCTCCTTTAATTGGAGGAATGGAAATGCATGCAAAATATTTCATAGAATATTTTATTAATCATTCTAAATTTCCTATTTTAAGTATAATTACAAAAAATCTTAAAGGACAAGATTGTATTATATTAGATGGAAAACTTAAGGTAATAAATTTAAATAAATTAGCTAGTTTATTTAATCCAGCTATTATATTTTTTAATAGCGGCAGATGGATAGAGGACCTTAAAGAACTTCGTGATATATTTCCAAAAGCGAAATTTATATACCGTACGGGTGGGAATGAAATTTTAAAAGCTTCTCTGATTAGCAAAACAATTCCAAATTATATTATGCGTCGATCATATTGGGTCGATATTTTAAATAACACTATAGATTTATTAATAACAAATTCTACTTATACGGAAACTCGTTTAAGTCAAATTGGCATAAAATGTCCTTTTACCCGTTTTGTAGGCGGGGTCAATGTATCTGTATTAAAAACAGCAAGAATTTTAGATAATAAACCTTTTACTATCTTCTGTGCTGCTCGTTTTGTTCCATATAAAAATCATTCATTAATGATATCTTTGGTTCACGAGTTAGTATTAAGAGGTTATAGCTTTAAAGTGAGATTAGCTGGAGAAGGACCTTTACTAGCACAAGTTAAAAAACAGGTGGATAAGAATAATCTGAATTCAATTATAGAGTTTCTTGGAGTACTAGAAAATGAAAAAATATGTGAAGAGATCATTAATGCAGATATTTACATGCAATTAAGTTGTGATAAAGTAACAGAAGTTCCTGGTGGTTCATATATTCATTCAGAAGGAATGGGGCGTTCTATTTTAGAGGCTTTAACAGCAGGCACTTTTGTAATAGCTGGTAATAGTGGAGCTTTATCAGAGATTATTACATCTGATAATGGATTATTACTTGACTTTAATGATTTTCAACAAATAGTTAATCAAGTTGAACAAATTTTAAAATATCCTAAAGTTAAAAAGCCTTTGGATGATAAATTTTGTTGGTTAAAAATTTTCAAAGGTTATGAAGAATTATTTAAGCATAACAAATGAAAATATTATTAGTTACAGAAAAATTTAGTCCT
The DNA here is from genome assembly GCA_020881235.1 of Rickettsia endosymbiont of Oxypoda opaca. Lineage (GTDB taxonomy): Bacteria > Pseudomonadota > Alphaproteobacteria > Rickettsiales > Rickettsiaceae > Rickettsia. The sequence goes on from JAJIYK010000055.1 coordinate 2,558, forward strand.
AATAACACCCAGCGTGATGGTGGTGCTAGACTGGTAGACACCCTAAAACAAGGTTTTAAAAATCGCTTAAGTATAATGCAGTTTGGAGGACAAACTAATTCATCAGCCACTTGGAGTTTTGATTATCCTGTGAATGTGGATAATCGATTTGAAAAAAGACTTGCTAATGCTGAGTTTATTGCACAAAAAGTAAAAGCTGTTGAACAACAATTTACTCATATAGTTTTTATCCATATATCAATGCAATTTGGTTTTATTGATATTAAATTACGAGAAAAAATAAAAACATGGACATTTCCTATGTTCTTGACCCCTTCTTACCAAGCATCTGGTGAAGATGTGCCATTTAAATATACAGAGAGGGAATTTTTAACTCTAGCTGACACTCAAAACATCTTAACACCAAGTTACTTAGAAAAAAAACAATTAATAGAATTTTATTCTGTTCCAAAACAAAAAATTCAAGTAGTGCCTAGAGGTGTAGATACAAGTTTACTAATACCTAAAATTCGTTTTTTAAATACAGTCCCAGAGTTTTGTAGCGTTGGTAGTATCAAACCTCAAAAAAATATTCTCGGATTAATAGATTTATTTGCTACAGTAAAAAATAGATTTCCTGAAGCAATACTTCGTGTAGTTGGACCAGTTCAGAATCAGGGATATTATAATGCAGTTAAAAATAAAATTGAAAAATTAGGTCTTGATAAGGTTATAGAATTTACAGGCTATATACCTTCAGCTAAACTTGCATCTATTATTGAAAATTCACATATTCACATATCCACCTCAATGTGTGAAACATTTGGTCGCTCAATTTTTGAAACACTTGCTTCTGGTATACCAAATATAGTAATGGTACAAAATAATGCTGCTGCTGAATTTTTATTAAATTTACCTTATGCAAAATTTGTAAATGATACAAGCGAAGCACTAGATGCTATAGAACAGGTCTTTAATAATCTTCCTAAATTATCAGAAATGGCACTTGAAATCGGCAAATTATACAGTGATACAATCCTTGGTAAACTACTTGTAGCAAAGATTTGTAATAAAGAAGTAATAGCTATAAGCGATTTTGACGGTACACTGTTTCATCAAAACAATTCTGAAAAAACAAAAAACTGTGTATTAAAGTTTCAGCAATTTTCAAAAAAAGTTATATGTAGTGCACGTCCACTTGACTATTTAGTGCAAGAAATTAAACATATTAATTTAAAAGTAAATTGGATTATATCTTATAGTGGTGCTGTAATATCTGATGGTGAAGGTAATATATTATTTATTACACCAATTGATTTAGAAGATGTTAGAAGATTAGAAGCGATGGTACCGGAAGCAAAAAGAGTAATTATAGAAGATAAAATAGTCCAAATGTCAATGTCAGCACATTTAGTGCCAGATATTTTTGATTTAAATGTTGAAATTTATCAGGAAACTGCTTTTGTTGCAAGTTGGCATTCTTCAAAATTACGTGCAATTAATAAACTTTTAAATCATATTAATTGGTCTGGAACAGTAGAAGCATTTGGAGATAGCAAATATGACCAAGAGTTTTTAACTTATTTTGATGGAACGCTTGTTAAAACCAATAATAAGGCATAAAATTAATTCATGGCTTAATAAATATGGAGGAATTTTTTTATGAGTAATACGTATTATAAAGGTTATTGGATGGTAACAAATCGTTGTAATTTAAGATGTAGTTACTGTGTACTCGAAGATGCACCTCACCAACTTAAAGCAGAACTTGATCTAGAATCTAAGAAAGAACTAGTGAGTCATTTATATCATAAACTTAAATTTCGTCGTCTTACATTATCAGGTGGAGAAGTAATTATTTTTGGTAAACATCCACCAAAAGAATGTATTGAATTACTTCGCCATATTCGAACATTTCGTTCAGATGATCCAGTTAAAAACTTAGGAATAGAACTTTATACGAATGGTACTTATTTAGATGAAAATGTTGTTAATGAAATGAAAGGGGTAGTTGATATTGTTGCTGTTACGATTGATAGTACTGAAGATAGCTTTTTAACAGAAATTGGGAGAAATTTTGGTAGATATAAAGAGTATTATAAAAATATAATGAATAAATGTAGCTTAATTTCAAAAGCTGGTATTGAACTAAAGTTTCACAGTGTTATTAGTACTAAAAATCATTTAGTATTGTCAAGTCAAGTCAAAGATATTCTTAATGCTTTAGAAAGTGTTGGGGGCAACTTATCCTGCTGGAAATTCTATCAGTATATGTCATATGATAATCCTGAAAAGGATAATATTCATGCAATATCACCTACAATGTATAAAAAGTTTAAAGATAATACTATGAAAGCCTTATCAGGAAGAAAAACAAGATTGCATTTTAAGGATAATAACGAAATGAATGCTTCACTATTTAATATCTTATCTTATGGTAACGCCCAATATATGAGAGATGATGATACATGGTCAACTAGTAAACGTACTGAAGACTTGCGCTCATATAATTCAATGTCAGAATTATTTACAAAACATGATATTAACAAAGAACGTTTCCATAAGTTTCATGAGATATGCTTATGAGTGTTATAGTAACTGTTGATCTTGATTGGGCATGTGAATATGCTATAGAGGAAACCTTAGCTTTTTTAGAAGATAGAAAGATTGTTCCTACTATTTTTAGTACTCATAATTCATCCATAGTAGAATCTATGCTAAATAAAATTGAAGTAGGACTCCATCCATATTTTAATTCAAATTCATCACATGGAACTACATTTTCAGAAGTAGTAAAATATGTTATGAATTTACCACATAATTTAGCAGCTTTTCGTTGTCATAGATTTGCTACATGTAATTTATCTAAGCAACTTATGTTTGAAGCTGGTATGTTAATTTCATCAAATGTATGTACAGATCTAGAAGTCATTACTCCTTTTAAAGATAGATTTGGTTTACTTGAAGTTCCTATTTTTTTAGAAGATGGTGGATATTTATGGCGTAACCATCCTATGCAAATAGATAAAGAGTTAAGGAATACTATTTTAGATCAATTAATTAAAGTTATTGTGATCCATCCTATGCATTTTACTATAAACACCCCTTATTTTGCTTACATGTATGATATCAAAAAATCAGTAAGTCGGAAAGAATGGCAAAATATGACTAAATATACCATTAATAAACTACGATGGGAAGGCTATGGAATAAGAAATTTTATTACTGAATTATTAGAGATAGTACCAAAAACTTTATCTTTAAAGTCATCAATTACCACGATTTAAGATTGTATAATCATTCATAATAGTTGCCTTCATTATAAAATCAAATCGGTCTACTTCAAGGCAGCGAAAAAAATCTTCTTTTGGATATTGCCATTGGTCCTGGGAAAAAAAGTATTTTCCTGAACCTTCTAGAAGAATAGGTAAAAATTTGATTAATTCTAACTCCTTCCCATGAATTAAGGCCTTAATATATTCAGCACAAATATTGTCTTCTAGGGAAGGTGTATTTCCCTCATGTCCCATAGGAATTATTATAATTTCTGTATTTGGGAGTGTTTTAATATATTCAGCAGTAGCACTTGCATTTATAAAACCTGCAGCAAGTACTATGTTTGCTTCTTTGGCTAACAAGATTCCACTAGCTCCTGCTGCTGTTCTATGTAATACATTTTTACCAATTATAGTAATATCTTGAACTCTTGTTGGCGAATTTGGAACATCATAAGTAAGATTTGCTCCTTTTTCTGCTTTTCCAATTAATACAGGATTATTAAAATTTGATATCAAACGAGAAATAACAGCACTATCACTTGCTAATATATATGTCACTGGATTATGATCTAGTACATAAGCAGCTGTAGTAAAAGCACGGAATACATCAATAATTACTATTACCTGCGTTTTGATCTGTTCATCAAATCTCAATTGTGTTGGTCTCATTATATATATTTTCTGACTACTGGAGTCAGATAATGGAACAGTCTTTTTTATTTCTGTACAACTACTCAATATAAATAATATAATAATTAAGTGATAATATTTACGCATAAGAGAAATTAACATTTTATTTAGTTTTTAAATATTAATAATATAATATACTTTCATGTATCTTAATAGTAATAAGTTTATTCTTTTATTTTTCTGGCAACATATAAAACCATTTAAATGGTTTTATATGTTGATGTTTTCTGCTACTATTGTAAGCAGTTTTCATCCTTTTGCATATAACTATTCTATAAAATTATTTTTAGATAACATGTCAATTAGTGATAATCTAGCCTACCATGATATCATGTTTCCTATCTTCCTTTTTCTTACAACACAATTATCTTTAACAATTATATGGAGAATAAGTGATATAATAGAATGTAAAACGATACCTTATGTTAGAAGATCAATTTTCCTAAAAACTTATGATTATATTCAACATCATTCTTACTCTTTTTTTCAAGATAATTTTTCTGGAGTTATTAGTAGTAAAATAAAAGGCATTTTAGATTGTTATGATCGTTTGTTTGCTGAAATGCATCATGGATTACTAGCAAAAATCTTAACAATAATTATTAATTTTTTTGTACTTTTTATGGTACATCCTAATCTAGGATTATTTATCTTTATTTGGAGTGCTATATATGTTTCTGTCATGTATAAACTTTCAATAAAACTAAACCAATTATCTTTTGAAGAAACAGAAAGTAGACATAATTTAATTGGACAAATTTCAGATAAAATTACTAATATCTTTTCTATTATATTATTTTCTGCAAAAAAAAGAGAGATGCAAGCATTAGATAACAAATTATTTAATGATTTTATTCCAAAGCAAATTCAAGTTTATAAACATAATTTTGTTATTCAAATCATTAGTGGGATTCTCTACTTTATCATGTTTGCATTTATCTTATTTTACATGATTCATTTAAGAATACATGAATTAATTTCTATTGGAGACTTTGCTTTTGTATTTGGTATTTCCTTGATTATGGTAGAAGATATTTGGCATACAACAATCTCTTTACAGGATTTTACACATGTAGTAGGTGAGCTAAAAAGTGCTCTTACCGTTTTATATGTGCCACAACAAAATTTAGATAAACAAAATGTACAACAACTTATAATTAAAGAACCAAAAATAGAATTTAAAAATATTAGTTTTGGTTATGATAGAACTGATTCTATTTTTAGTGATCTTAACTTGGTTATAAAGGCAGGTGAAAAAGTAGGATTAGTTGGCAAGTCAGGTGTTGGCAAATCTTCTTTAATAAATCTTTTATTGAAGTATTTTAAAAGTACTAAAGGACAAATTCTTATTGATAACCAAAATATTGATAATGTGACACAAGATTCATTGAGAGAAAATATTGCATTCATTCCTCAAGATATTCTGTTATTTAACAGAACTCTTATGGAAAATATAAAATATGGCAAACCAGATGCTTCAGATGAAGAAGTGATTAAAGCTAGTAAGAAAGCTTTTATACATGAGTTTATTATAAATCTACCTAATCAATACAATACTTGTGTTGGAGAAAGGGGTATAAAATTATCAGGGGGACAAAGACAAAGAATTGCAATTGCAAGAGCTATTCTAAAAAACTCTCCTATCCTTATTCTTGATGAAGCAACTTCATCACTTGATGGTCAAATAGAAAAAATGATTCAAAGAAGCCTGAGTGTTTTAATTGCAGATCATAAAAAGACTGTTATTGCTATTGCACATCGTCTCTCTACTCTAAAACATATGGATAGAATTATTGTTTTAGATAAAGGTAAAATTATTGAAGAAGGAACACACAACACATTAATCCAAAATCAAAAAAGCTTATATAAAAAACTATGGGATTTCCAAGAAATTTAAAGGCGTAATCTACTAAAAAAACTATTTCATATTTTAAAAAGTGGATATAGGAGGAAAAAATCAATAAATCACAAAAGTATAGTAAAGAGTTTAAGTTTAAGGTAGTACTAAATAATAATAGTGCCAATACTTTCAAATCTAATAATGAAAGTTAGTAATAATACCTTTTTTGTACACAGTCAGGACTTCCGCAAAAATGCAGATATAGCTGAAAAAGGTATAATAATTACAATCATTGTAAAAGATTCAAAAAACAATAATTTTAAATCCTTAAGGTGATCAAAAATATTTTTGCCGATTTTAGTCCAGTGATCTTGGATACTCGGATGTTGTATTAATTTTTCTTTTAAAGAAACAAAAGCACCTAGTAAACTGTTAGTGGGTAAATCATCAAGTTTAGCTTTAACAACTAAGCCACCGATTGATGAACGAACATTAGAATTACCCATGACGAATATTAAAATTCCCCATTTTTGAGTAAAAAATATTGTCTAGAGTATTACATTATTATCCTCCGATTTTATAGTTAATTTTTTGCCTTTCGCTGTAGCGATTCTATAACTTTCAGTATTTAGTTCAAGAATTGAAGAATGGTGAACCAATCTGTCAATAGCTGCTGACGTAGTCATTTCATCTTTAAAAATAGTATTCCATTTTGCAAAAACTAAATTGCTAGTAATTAATACACTACGCATTTCATAACGTTCAGCTAATAAGGTAAATAAAACATCAGTTTCTTCACGATTATATGGTACATATGATATATCATCAATTATCAATATTTCAAAATAATCGAATTTTTTAATAATTTGCTTAAGTTTTAAACTAAGCTTTGCTTCTAGTAATTGTTGAACCAAATTAGCTGCTGTTGTATATAATACACGCCTACCGGCAAGACACCACTCACGTGCTAAACCTATACTAAGATGACTTTTGCCAGTGCCAGGATTACCAAAAATAAGTATATTTTCATAGCGATCCATAAATTCTCCTTGTGCAAGATATTGGATCTTAGTTGACTATAATCCTGGGATACGCTTAATATCAAAGTTGCTTAATAACTTATCTCGAGAGAGTTTTGCTTGCTTTAGCAATCTGGCAATACGTTGCTGTTGTCTATGTTCTAACTCACGTATGGCTAACTCCTCTAGATAATCTATATATGTTTTCTTTTCTTGCTCAAAGCTTTCTGCAACTGATTTGTAGCATGATGCAAAAGTAGGTAAGCAAAGGTTCTTGAGTAAATTATTTAGCGGTTGTGGAGTTATTATCTGTTTACTCATGCGACCTCCATTGTTTTAAAGCAATGTAATTGATCATATTCAGACAGTATTGGTTGATTAATTTTTACTGAACAAACAGTTTTAGTCTGACTATTTAGTAAATCTGTAATATGATCAATTATTGGCTCAATCTTCTCTTCTAATAGCACTTCTAATGCAGCAACTACATTCAATTCTCCATACATTTTTGCTAATTGTAATATTTTAAGATATATTTTATGCCCTTTATATGGATATATAGATATAAGCTGGTCATATACCTGACGAAATATAGCACGTGGGAATAAAGCTTCATAATATTGATATTGGACAAATGCTCCAGGTTTACGTACTAAACTATCAATAATATGTCTATAATCAATAACATAGCCATTGCTGATTCTAGACATTTTTTGTAAACATTTGTTACCATAGTAAAGCTCTATTTCTTCAGAATAAATATAAGCTTTTAAAGTATAACCTATTAAGCGACTAGGCACAGAATAAGCTACAGATAAAATACTAACTGTACTGCTTGGGTTAACACGTACTGATAATATTGTAGGTGCATTCCATTTCCTGATTGGTAACTCTTTTAAATAAACTAATTCTTCAGCTAATTTTTCTTTTCTACAGCTATTTCGCTTTTCTTTAATTTGTGTAAGGAATAATTCATAAGCTTTTAAATCAACAAAATTACGTGATCCACGTAATAGCAAATGTTGATTCACAGCTTGCTTAAATGTATCATGACTTTTTTCAACAGCACCATTTTCATGACTGACACCGGGATTATTTCGTGATGGTACAACATCGTAATAACCAAGCAATTCTTGCCATCTTTCTGTAAATTGTCTACTATTACCACATTGCTTGGTAGCTGCACTTAAATTATCTGTACGATGCTCTGGTAAAACTCCACCTAACTCCCATACAGCTTTTTCAAACCCTGATGCTAATGTATCAAAACTTTCACTATGGCATATGCTGAAAGTTTCCCAACATGAATAAGGCAACATAAAATGAAATAGTAAGTGAGGATATGGTTTCCCACCAATACAAATACTCAATTGATTCATATTGGTCCAATCAGACTGGCTTTGTTTGCCAGGAAGAATATTTTGTAAAAAGATTACTGGCTTATCCTTACCATGTTCAGCTCTCCATTGTTTCAACCTTTTCTGCAAACAGCGTAATTGCTTTCCATTATAATTCCCATGATACTTTTCTGTCAAATATGCTAATATGGTAGTTGCTTGCAACTCCGGAGCTGATTCTAGCATTGATTCTATTTCATCCCAGTGCTTAACAAATGGATCCTTACGTGTCCTATATTTACGTATTGTTCGTAATTCGCTTGGATACTTATTAACACGTAAATACTTACGTGCCGTTTTTACACTCATACCTGCTTTTGCAGCAGAAATTATCTGATTATATTTTTTGATCTTTTGCATTAAAATACCTACTTGTTTATTTGTACATGTCATCAGTAGTTCTCGAATAATATTTAAATCTTAAAAAATAAATTTTTATTCGATTTTACTGTCCATAGTTACTTCTTTTTTATAGGTAATTTTAATGTTCGTTGAGAGTAATTCTAATATTCGTTAGTCAACCGATTTCAATTAAACGACGGGTACGAGCTTTTCTTTCTTGAATTTTATAGCTAACACGAAAAGGTTTTATATATTAATATATTATCCGGATCTTAATCCCATTAGGCATTGTGTAGCTTAAACAATTTAAAAATATCAGAAACATTATAACTGTGGCTATATTTAAAACCTTTTCGTGTTATCTATAAGTCTTGCTTCTTCAGTAATAATTTTAGCTTTTTTTTGTTCTAATTTTAATCTACGTTTTATGACATTATCCATATAGATAGTTTTCATTTTTGATTGTTATAATCATCATGAATCATCAATAAATTATGGAAGTCAACTTCATTTATAAGTACTAGGAAATTCTACAAATTTTTCTAA
>JAJIYK010000056.1 GCA_020881235.1 Rickettsia endosymbiont of Oxypoda opaca
ATTTCTTTAGTTTGACACAGTTTGTTGAACACTCCCTCTTTTTAGCATTCATGGAGGTTTAAGAATTTTAGAATAGCTTATCATAATTTGTGTCTATTCACAAACCCTGACGAATCACGAATTATTAAATATTTTTTCTATAAGATAAAAATTTCTTTTTTTATTCCTAAAGTGTGTGATTTATACAGCTTATTACAATAAGAATGTAAGATGAAGTATTATCTAATTGCCTAAAACCTTGATTCATAGAGATTATTACAATAATAGTAATTTAGGAATACAAATAATGATTGGGTATGAATTCTAAAGTTCAGCTTCGTCTGAATTGGATTAAGCTATATAAGCAGTTGAACCATGCAGGGAAAGTATGTACGCATTTTAGTACCATCTGAAAAATTTTTAGTACCTCTCTTCCGGCACTCGATATATTCTCTATGTGCATGTCCGTGAAGAATTTAGAAACCTCTCTAATGAGTTTAGCTTCTTCTTCCTTATTAAGTGTTGATTTTTGTGGCATACGAACCTCATTCTATAAAATTATTCTCCTGCTCCCAGTGCGGTGACTTCATACGTATCGTCAAATTCAAAAAAAACATTTAAATCTTTTATTAGTATATTATTAAGTGCTTCTATCTCAATCCGGCTAATATCGTTATCATCTAAACTCAAATTTTTTAAGTTGGAACTTTTGTTTTTAGTAAGTGCTGCACTAATAGCTTGAATACCTTTATCTGTTATATTCGCTTCTTTCATATATAAATTTTGTAAGCTATTATTTACTTCCAACATGTCAGCAATAAATATCGTCCCATCATCTCCTATTTCATTGTTATAAATACTCAACTCTTTTAAAGTCGAATTTTTTTCTAATGATTTTGCGAGTATTAAAACCTCATTACAACCAAGGTTATTATGCCCAAGATTTAATACTTGTAATTTTGGACTTAATTCCAATGCTTCTGCTACTTTATAAATTCCTTTCCACAAATTGTTTTTTTCTAGATTAAGTTCTATAACATTGGTATTTAATATAAGCTCTTTTATTTTTTCAGCACTTTTTTCGGAAAGATTGTTCTCGTTAAGTTTCAATATCTCTATATTTTTTCGATTGATCAATAATGCGTTGAGCAGGTCTATAGCACCTTCATCATTAATATGGTTATCGCCTATATCTAAACTCTTAAGCTTATTGGTATTTGTAATAGTTTTAGCAATAATATTTGCTCCCTTAGCAGAAATGTTATTTCCTCCTATATTTAGATATTCTATTGAACTGCTCGAATGAAGCAACTTACTGATAATTTCTATACTTTCGTCTTCCAAATTATTGTTATATAAGATTAAAGACTTTAAACAGGTGTTATTTTTAAGACCATCTATCAATATTCTTAAAACTTCTGTTTTCATTGAATTGGAGGATAAAGATAAATAACCAAGAAAGTTATTATTTACCAAGGCATCGCCAAGGATTTGCATTTTTTCCTTGTCCAAGCGAGTGCTACCTAAGTCTAGATAAGATATTTTATTTGACTTAATAATATTGCTTAGATTTTTTATATCCTCAATGCTAGGATCACTTCTATGTAAATCAATTTCTTTTATAATAGTATTTTCTTCCAAAGCTTTAATTGCAGCTGATAGAAAACTACTCTCCTCTTCACAGGATAGATCTACACGAACAATTTCCGGATCATTATCCTTAATTTTCTGCAACAATAAATCATTTGGGCTGAGTTCATTTTTTGTTGTACTGAGTTCAACTTTTTGTCTTTTATGGTTCTCTTTATTTACGTCATCTATATTAGATGAAGTGCGTTTTAAATCTTCTCTCATATTAAACTCTTGTTTTAAATTTATAATATTTTTCTAAGTCGATATTTTTGCTTTAGAATTATTAATATATTACTAAATTTTTAACGTTTTTTCAAGTTATGTTTTATTTTTGCAACACAATATTAATAATTTTTACTAATTCATTAAAATGATTAAATTATCTGTTGCAAAACTATTCAAAGGTTTTTCGATGACAATAAATGTAAGAATTTCTAATGATAGACCGTTCATGAGACCGCTCCTTTTTAAGTAATAGCAAGGTGTATAACCATAAATCTGCTGTGGAGCTATAATTAAGCTGAAACCACCACAATGACTGCAAAGGAGTCACGTAAACCTAATCAGTTAAGATGTTCCGGCGATTATCAGAAAAATCTGGGATTTTCCGTCAGATACCCATCTGGTTCAAACATTAGTTTTACTACCATCTGAGCTATCCTATCAGATACAGTTGGTACCCCTAATACTCTTTCTCCTCCTGTTTTCTTTGCTATAGGCACAGCTCTCACTGGTGGAGGAAAATAACTCCACGATGATAGGCGATTCCATAACTTGTAAAGGTTGTCTTTTAAGCCATTTTCAAAGCTTTCTAGTGATTGCTGATCAACCCCAGCCCCACCAGCATTCGCCTTGACCAGTTTAAAAGCCTGCATAACCAGTTCCTTGGATATACTAAATGGCTTCGTCTCTTTCAAAATTCCCTCCTCTTTCAAGTTGAACTTTGTTACAGACCTCCTAATGCAACCCCTTCGCTCCATTGCCATTACAACAACTTCTTCACTACTACGAGTCGCTCCGCCCCAGTGCCTTGCATCAGTACTCTCATCCTTGCAGCTTCCACCTGCTTGGATTTCTCCCTTATCATCATGACGACTGGTTCCCGCAGTTCCCTACAAAAGCCAAAATCAGACTCACGCCACCTATACGCCGGACACCACCTACACAATTTCCAGGTCACCTGTAGATTTATCCTGAGATATTGACCCAATCCCAGTTTTGATGTCTTTCTATATCTAACTACGCGTTGACAGTGGTTCAGGGTTATTCGTCTTTCTGATCTATACCTGCTGAGTTTTATTACTCAGCTTTTACTTCAATGCTCACGACCAATACTCTTAATATCAGCCACTTGAAGTGGTTTGAGACCTGTCCCTGATGACCGATCTCGGTGGACCTACCACCATCTCTTGTACAGCTTATGTGTTTTCCTTAATTTATTAGATTCATAAATTAATTCACACCTGCGGCACACACTCAATTTGATATTGTAGTGCTACTTCTTTACCACAGAAAGCCATAGCAATTTTGGTGATCTTCTGAACGTGACTATATTCCTTTATCTTGGTATCGTATTGCTGACTATTGATTTGAGCAAGACCTGCTTTTGCAATAGCTTCTAAGTCTTCCTCTTTTTTTGCTATTTTATATTCTATAATAATTGCATTATTATTTCGACCAACCTTAGGAATTAGCACTAAATCGGCTCTGCCCTTACCTGTTTCTTTTTCGCTATCTATTATGTGACTGACTGCTAGCATATTCATTAAACCTAACATAAACCCACTATAAAATAACTCGGCTTTTGCCTCACCTGTTTGATAAAAGCTAGTGCTATTTCGTAATAATCTTTGTAGTTCTTCTTTAAATTCTTCTATTTGACCACTAGCTAATAAGCTAACAAAAGAATAATATCTAGAACTATCAATTTTTAATTTATCAGTAACCCATCTGAGTACTCTTGTTTTGTATATATGCCTTACTTCTTTATTAGGAACAGATAATTCATATATATTTTCTTCTAATTCTTTAGCAACCGGATTTAAATAACCACTAAATAATAATAGGCTAAATAGTCCTATAGGTTTTTCTATATCAGTAAAACTTATTTGTTTAGTAATAGGTGATACTATATTACCGCCGGCAGCTAGTTGTTGTAGATCTTTCTGTATTTCATCAGATAATAATACTTTATCTATAAGTACGGTCCCGCCGCTATCTAACCAATAATAATCTAGCACTCCTTCACTAGAAAGGCATAACATTATTGACCAGGGATTGTAAATTATCTCTCCACCAAAATTATAACCATTATACCAGTCCTTAATCTGCTCAATAGTAGTTTTGGTTGATACTTTTATTAATAACTCATCAACTTCCTCTTGTGTAAAACCGTAAAATTTAGAAAATTGTTTATCAAGTAATGTATATTCACGAACATTATTCAAATCTGAAAATAAATTAGCTTTAGCTATCCGTAGTATACCTGTTATTACTCCTTTTTCTAAGTATGGATTACTCTTTAAGCTACTACCAAGCATTCCTCGGAATAATTCTAATACTTTTTCAAATTCTTCTGATCCGCTACCTAATTTTATATATGCACTATTGATTGGCGTATCATATTCATCTATCAATATATATACTTTCTGATTAAAATGCTTAAAAAGTAACTCACTTAAAAAACGTAAGCTATCTTTTGTATCTTCTAAATTAAAATTTCCAGAAAAATATCGCTCAAATTGCTGTTTCTGTCCATCATCTAATAAATTTTTGCTATTTGTTAGATAATAATTTTTTAAGTAACGATGATTACTAAACAACTTTATTAGTTGTCTCTTCACCCCTTCTTCAATCTCCTTATAACTACTACCTTTAACATCTTTTAAATTAAGTAATATTACAGGATAATTACCTTGTTGAACCATAGCATATTTTTCATTACTAACCTTCAAAGGCTTTAATATCCTTTTACCTTTAATGCCTAAATCAATTTCCCCACCAATAAAAAGTTTATGATTTACCCTATTTTCTTCAGGTAACACAGTGCCTTTTTCATCCATTTCAATTTCAAAGAACTTCTGAAGCATATTCATATTTAAGCTTTTACCCCAGCGTCTTGGTCTAGTGATTAAAATTACCTCTCCACTATCTTCTAGTAGTTCTTGTATCATTAAGCTCTTATCGACAAATACATCGCTATTCAATAATAAAGTCTTAAAATCGTCAGTACCGGTCCTTATTCTGAGTAACTTATTACCTTGCATAAACTTAGTCTTTTTTAATTATAATTATTAGGTATATTTAGAAATTTTAATAATTAGTTAACAATGATAATAGCATTATAAGTATACACACTAAACTTGAATTTACTACTTTTTAGAGGTTATTTTTGGGATATTACACCTTCTTTGCTACCAACCGTTAATTCTACAAATTTACTACTGTTTTTTCCGAAAAAGTTGTAAAAAAACGTTTAGATAAGTTATTGAGAAGGTAAATCACTATGAAATTCTAGACCATGATTGCCAATAATTAATTGCTTAACAACTTTATGATTACCATAATCCTCAAAATTTAACAATAATTCTTCATTTTCGTTTGTATATACTTGGTTTGTATATACACGATCATCACTGTCTATTTTAATTTCAAATATATTTTTAATAAATTTAATGCCATTTTCTCCAAATTTACGATAAATTAAACCCTTTTCTTCTAAAACTTTTTTAAACCTATCAAAGTTAGAACCAAGCTTATTTTCAAGCTTTTCTGAAATAATACCATAACAATTTTTTCCTTTATACTTACCTATAAACCTAGCATCTTCAGTAGTGACCGTTTCTCCGTCGCTAAGCTTCCAACATGCTGCAGGTACGTTAAGCATATCTTGTTTAATGAGAAGAAGCTCTTGTTGCTTTTTAGCTTGATAATATTCATGAATCTTTTTTGCATCGTATAATTCAATTAATTGCTCTAAATTATCTATCTGTGTATCACTAGAGCGATAGTTGCTAATAACTTCTTCTTGTGTTTCCTTATTTAATTGATTTATATATTCTTTAGCTTTTTCTTTATCGTTATCTAGCAACGCAGATGTAAAAGCTATTTCAACAGTGTTTTGATCATTATGTTCACTATCTAAAGCTTTTTGAATATTCTTGCTAACTACCTCGTTTTTGCCCTCTGCTATTAAACAACTATAAGCCATATTAAGGCAATGTAGGTCGGCTTTTGTTAAGAGATTGTAATCATAATTCTCATACTTTTTTATTACTGCAGCCGGATTAAATATGCTTTCAAGAAGCCATAAATTAGGATATACTTTCATAAAGCTTGCCGGTATATCTTTTAGGACATCTAAAACTATTTGTTTCTGTTGCGTATAAAGTTCAGTAGTAAGTGCTAAATATTGATTATTATCTGTGGACTTGATAATATTTTTTAACTGAGATTCTAATCCACTAGCATTTTTATGTTTCTCGGTATCAGAAAGGTCGTTATATTTAGCAATATATTCATAATATTTGTAAGCATTTGAGAAAAAAGGAGATAGCTTACTTTTATCAATGCATTTTAATGCCTCTTTATTAAGTTTTGTTGCACTTAAAGAGAACATACAAAAATTCCTTATATTTTCGGATAATAAATTAGTTAATAGATTTTTTGCCTCTTCTACTCGATGAGCTAATAAATATATATCAAATAACTGAGTTATTACATCTTCATCGTTAGGTAATTCTTTAAAAGCGTCGAGTAAATATTTTTCTGCTTTTTCATAATTATGTATTTTCTTGTAAGAAGTTGCTAAATTATATGCACATAGCGCTATTTCATGGTTACTTTTAGTAATATTTATTAATTTAGGCTCAAGTAATTCTATTGCCTCTTCATAACGTTGATTGTCCATTAATATTTTTGAAGCAAAACTAAGTCCATTAATATTTTCTTTTAAATGTTCTTTTAGAAATACTACTAACTCCAAATGAAATTTTGGCTCTAAACTTTGAACCGCAGATATAATTACAATTAAAGCTTCTTGATATATTTTGTTATTTCCTGCCGGGGATAAAGTTAAAGTATTTTTAGCATCTTTAAGTAAAATTTTTACAACCTCTGTAATCGATAACTCTCCTTTTCCTCAATTGGCTTTGTATGTACATACTGTTTAGTTAACATTCCTCTCTCAGAATGATTAATAGTTTTTCGTCTAACAAATCTTTGATTCAATAATCCAAGTGGGACTCCTGTTTCATTTAGCGCTAAACTGTTATGTAATATTAGACCTAAACTTCCATCTTTACCTTTTTGTGCCCGAAATACTTTGTCTAAGCTATCGTTTGTTACTCTATTTTTATAATCAATATAAGTAGTATCATGTACCACTAAAATTTTTTCATTCTCATGCTTTATTCTATTATTAATTGTACTAATTATATGATCTTCAAGGATTGTTGATGCTTCAATTTTGCTATTGCTAAAAAATCTGTAACATGCTTTTATCGATGACCAATTTTCAAAACACGAAGAAATATTTGATTGTGCTTGTTGCATAAATTTTCTTAGAATATATTTAAAACGTTTTACCAACCTTATATCTCTAAAACTTATACCACTAAATTCTTGTTCTATCCAACATAACTCTGTTGCTTCCATATCACACCTTGGATTTTAGTGAAAAATTTTACTCTACTATAGTTTATGGGTTCCTCCTACTATTTTTATACTTATGGGTAATGCTAAGCATTACCCAGACGCTTACGATTGACAATAATATTGTAACACAAGAAGTGGGGGGAAGCACGAACGTCCATAGTGATTATATATAATTAGTAGAGAGTATTTTTTTATTTTTGAAGATTTAATAATCGTATAGCTCTAGGCGGAGTGTTACGGAACGTGTAACGAAGTGCCACTTTACTGGAAAAGCACAGAGATATAAGGTTTTGCAGAGAAATATTTAAAAGGAAGTTGTAAGCTAAAAGTATATTTTATTATACTTTATTTCATTTTTTCAAAAGATTTAGAAAAAGTTCCTAGAATTGTAAGTGTCGGCACTTAATCGCTACTATAGCTTATATCAATAATTTTACAACCGCATATATACAGTGTTTTTAAAATATTAGTTGCAGGTATTTTTAATGCTGTTCTCTCACATTATTTTATTCGGTACTTTATAAA
>JAJIYK010000057.1 GCA_020881235.1 Rickettsia endosymbiont of Oxypoda opaca
AAAGCGTACGGTGTCATGCCGTGACTTGATCACGGCATCCAGTCTTTTTATTAAGGTTTTTTCTGGATACCGTGGTCAAGCCACGGTATGACACCATACTTGTAATAACCATAATATGGTAAATTATGATCCACGCAACAATGCCACGCGGGAATGACATCAAAAATTTGATTTATGCAACAACGCCCTCGTCTTTCAAGAATTGAATTTCAGTATTTAACTCAAATTCTAATATTAATAAAGCAAAATGTAAAACGACTTACATAGTTATATTGCTCTTATGATTAATTTTTGTTATATTACGTGCTAGCGTTGCTACAAAAATCTGTATTTTTTAGTTTTAAAACATCTAATATTCTTGCAGAGATAAGCAAAATTCCTTAATCTTAATAGTTATTTATAAAAATATTTATGCGTAAATTAGCTGTACTCATTATTATCCTATCGCTTGGCTCACCGGTTTTTGCTATTAATCTAGAAGAAGCTTTAACTAGAGGGTATGAAAATAACGATGATTTAAAAACTATTAGAAATAAATTTTTAAATGAAATCGAACGATTTTCGCAGGCTTTTTCTAATTTTATGCCTAGTGCTTCGTTAGAAGTGGCAAAAGTAAATACTAAAAATAAACTTAATAGTCAATATGCTAATACATTAGGTCGTACTCCGAGAGAAGTAGATAGTCAACAAGGAGCATTAAAAATAAAACAATCTGTTTTTAGCGGCGGCTCTAGCGTAGCGGCACTTAAATCTGCACAATCTGCTTTTAGAGCTTCCCGAGGTGACTATTATGCTCAGGAACAAAAAGTTCTTCTGAGTTTAATAAATGCTTATCTTGACTATTATGAAACTAAAGAAAAATATGAAATTTCCGAAAGTCGTTTGCGTACTAACATTCAGCAGATAAGAACTGTGGAAGAGAAATTAAGGCTCGGCGAAGCAACTGAAATAGATATGGCCACGGCAAGAGCCGGTCTTGCGGCAGCAGAGACGGATAAACTTATTGCTTACGCTAATTTTCAATCAAAAAAAGCTGCTTTTATTAGACTATTCGGGATAGAGCCGAATAATATCACAATGCCTGCTTTACCGGAAAATTTACCGACTTCCTTAGATGAATTAACGCAGAAAGCAATTAAGCTAAATCCTAATATAGATGCTGCAAGGCACAACGTACAAGCTACCAAAGCAAATGAAATGGTAGAAAAAGGTAAATTATTACCGCAGGTAGATTTTAGCGTGCAAAGCGGTAAAACTTATTATAATCCGGAAGATCTTGTACAGCGTGATCTTAATAATAGAACTATTACCTCTACGCTTTCAGTAACCATACCTATTTATCCGAACGGCGGTGCACAATATTCGGAGATTAGAAAAGCCAAAAACCAAACTAGAAGTAATGCAATTCAACTTGATAATACGATAAAACAAATCCAAGCACTCGCTATCAGCAGCTGGGAAGAGTTAGCGGCGGCAAAATCCCGTATTATTTCTACTAATCACGGAGTTGAAGCAGCACAGATATCATATAACGGGACAGTACAAGAAGAGATTGTCGGCTCTAAAACAATATTAGATGTTCTAAATGCCGAAGATAAATTATATGAGGCAAAAACGTCACGGGTCGATGCGTATAAAGCTTCGATACTAGCTGCGTATCAAATGAAGTCTTTAACAGGCGAATTAACCGCAAAAAGCTTAAAGCTTAAAGTGCGATATTTTAGCCCTGAAGATGAATTTAAAAATATTAAAAAGAAACTTATTATAGGTTTTTAGGTGGGTAAGGAAGATAAAAAACATCATGATATGTCGGTAGAGGAAATACTGAAATCAATAAAAGGCGTAATTAACGAACGTAAGCATCTTAACCCTACTATTAGTCATGATGAAGATATACTTGAGCTGACTGAAATAATGACTGATAAGGAAGAGGGATTAGATGGCTCGGATGATGAAGATTCTAATATAGAAGAACCTTTAATATCACCAAAATTTGCTTCTGAAACTAGCGATATTTTGAAAAATTTTGCTCATACTATAAAAGATAAGCAGTTAGATACTTCCGCTCCGACAAAAAATGCACTTGAAGAGTTAATAATCGAAATGTTAAAACCGGAGCTACGTCAATGGTTAAACGCAAACTTACCGACACTTGTTAAACAATTAGTAGAATGCGAAATAAAAAAACTGATACCGAATAGTAAGAAATAAGGCGGTGGTGTCGTTCTAGCTAAAGGCTGGCGTTGTTGCGTGGCTCAAAAAATGATTCCAATGTCATACCGTGGCTTGACCACGGTATCCAGAAAAACCTTAATAAAAAGACTGGATGCCGTGATCAAGTCACGGCATGACACAGCCTTTTCTTTAACGTTCGTACAATACAGGGCTTGACCACGGTATGACATCGAAACCACTTTTAAAAAAATAAATTATATAGGGATATATGTTAAGTAAAATATATAAGATATTATTTTTTAATATATTGTTGCTTACGGCTCAGAGCTATGCAGCACCGCCGTTACCTTCAGGCTCACCGCCGCCTTTACCTATTCAAGAAACAGAGCCTACTGTTTCTGCAAATGAGAAACCGCAAGAAATATCAACCCAAGAAATATCGACATTTGCTAAAATAAAACAATTTTTTTATAAACCGAAAAATTCTCCTGTACCTCAAACAGTAGAAGAGGAAAATAAAGTAGCTAATAAAACAAATGCTACTACTATAAATGAAGAGTCGGAAAAAGATAATTCTCTAGAGCCGTTTATTGACCTTGGCGACCATAAACTACCTAGTGCTGCAGAATCACATAATATAGATCACCAATTAAAGCCTTCTGCCGATCCTGCTACTAGCACGAGTTTAGCATCTAATAATATTGTTTCTCCTATACCTATGACGCCTAACGTACCGGCTCCTTTGGTCAGTGAGCCTCCGACGACTCCGGTAAATGCTCCGGTATCACCGCCTCAAACCGCAGCACCGCCTACGCCGGAGTCTCCTAGCTTTCCCCCTACTCCAATGCCGATAATTAACTCACCGGTGAATAGCAATAATGTACCTACTCCACCTGTACCGGTAAACGTTCCGACATTACCGCCACCGCCTGCACCGACAACCGATTCTACGGATAAAATAAATACTCCTCCGGAAAGTAAAGTTGTTCCTCCGGAAAATACAACGCCTAAAAATGAGCCAAATCCTAGCAATGCACAAAAATCTTCTACTACTGCTACAAATTGGTATACCCCGCTTACCCCCGTCAAGGTAGTTGCTAATCCTCAAAGTCAATCAGCCCCCCTTCCTCTTCCCGCTGCAAACAAAGAAGTACAACAACCTATAGTAAAGCCGAATAATGAACCGACTAGTGACAAAAAAATTATAACTGCTAAAGAGAAAGAAGATAACGCCTCTACTGTAACACCTCCGTCGGCTACGAAATTTGCTAAAGATGAAACGCAAATGCTGCTTTTACCTAATGATGATATAGTACTAGGTAAATTAACGGAGCAGGCAAAATTAGAACAAATGGATATATATTCTTATATAAAATTAATGCAGAAAAAAGAAGAATGGATAGCAAATACCGCTCGGCGAGAAATAGTAAGTAATTTTATTAAGTATGATAATAATTTAAACAAAAAGGCAATAATTTATTCAAATTTATCATATTGTGATGCTATAGAAAATGCTTTTGCCGCAATAAACAAGGATAATCTTTTTATACTTCGGTCATTACTTAACGTTTACCCGGTTTTACAAGACAAGAACAGAAACGGCGAAACGCTTTTAACCGCAGCTGCTCAAAATGATAGTTATTATTTAGCAAAATTTCTAGTAATTCGTGGTATTAAAATTTCCTCGCTTAATTCTGAATGTCAAAATGCTTTAGACATTGCTTTAGCAAGAAATAACAATAACATCGTCTGTATGTTAACAAAGGCTAGAGGGTGGTAGATATATGAATATATCTGGGGATGCTGCTGAGATGGCATTATTGCGTGGCTTAGAAAAATACCTGTGATGTCATTCCGTGGCTACGACCACGGAATCCAGTTTATAATGTCATAAAAAGACTCTAAAATAAGCCTAATATGGCTTTATTTTCCTGGATGCCGTGATCAAGTCACGGCATGACACAGCCTTTTTTCAACGTTCGTACACTAGTGGTACAAGCCATGGTATGACACCATACTTGTAATAACTATAGTAGGCTAATTATACTCCACGCAATGCTTGCTTTCTTTAGGTAAATAGTTTAATTTATTCAAAAAATTACAATCAAATTTACCGATATATGAGTGATCTTTTCAGTTTTAACAATGAAAAAAAAACTAAAATTGTCAATTCTTATAGTGCAAAAGACATTGAAGTATTAGAAGGGCTTGAGCCTGTTCGGAAAAGACCCGGGATGTATATAGGCGGGACGGATAGTGCCGCTATGCATCATCTAGTTTCCGAAGTATTAGATAACGCTATGGATGAAGCGGTTGCCGGCTTTGCCAATGTTATCGCTATAAAAATGCATGCAGATCACAGTGTCACTATCTGGGATAACGGTCGAGGGATACCGGTAGACAACCATCCTAAATTTCCCGATAAATCAGCATTAGAAGTAATTTTAACTACGCTTCACTCGGGCGGGAAATTCTCAAGTAACGTCTATCAAACAGCCGGTGGATTGCACGGCGTCGGTATATCCGTAGTTAATGCTTTATCGCAACATTTGGAAATTAAAGTTTATAACCAAGGAAAATTATATAAGCAATCATACTCTAAGGGCGAAAAATTAACGGAGCTGATATGCGAGGATACGCTTAAAAAATTAAAAGGCACTGCTATCAACTTTAGTCCCGATCCGGAAATTTTTGGTGAAAATACTCATTTCAACCCTAAAAAAGTCTATGAACTTGCACGCTCAAAAGCTTATTTATATCGTGGCGTTACTATCGAATGGGAATGCGAGCTTGAATTAAACAACGACATACCTAAGAAGGCTTTAATAAATTTTCCAAACGGCTTAAAAGATTATTTAACTTCAAAAATTACTGCCGATAATTTAATCACTCCTAATATTTTTGCAGAAAATATAGAAGGAGAACAAGGGGGGCAAAAGCAAGATAAGATAAAAATCGAGTGGGCAATTTGTTGGCAAAATAATGAGCAGCAGGCATTTATTCAATCATATTGTAATACTGTACCGACACCCCTTGGCGGAACTCATGAGCAAGGACTTAAAAGTGCTTTACTACGAGGTATTAAAGTATACGGCGAAATGGTCGGCAACAAAAAAGCTGCCAACATCACAATCGAAGATATCTTAGAAACCGCTTTAATAGTGCTTTCAATCTTTATACCTGAGCCGTCTTTTCAGGGGCAAACTAAAGAAAAATTAGTATCAAACGGCGTTAGTAAAATCGTTGAGAATATTATAAAAGATCATTTTGATCATTGGCTTAGTAGTGATAAAACGGCGGCAACTGGGCTAATTGAGCATATTATTAATATAGCTGAATATCGCATAAATAAGAAAAATGAAAAAAATATTTCTCGTAAAACCGCTACTCAAAAATTACGATTACCCGGTAAGCTGGCAGATTGTACTCGAACTTCACCGCTCGGTACGGAATTATTTATAGTAGAAGGCGATTCAGCCGGCGGCTCTGCCAAACAAGCGAGGAATAGGGAAACTCAAGCCGTGCTTCCTTTATGGGGAAAGGTATTAAATGTTGCAAACTCTACTTTAGAGAAAATTGTTAATAATCAATCAATTCAAGATTTGGAAATAGCACTTGCTTGCGGCAGCTTAAAAAACTATCGTAGCGAAAATTTACGTTATGAAAAAATAATTATCATGACCGATGCAGATGTTGACGGTGCTCATATAGCAGCACTTTTAATGACGTTTTTTTTCCTTAGAATGCCTAAATTAGTAGAAGGTGGACATCTATATTTAGCCAAGCCGCCGCTTTATCGTTTAACTCAATCTAATAAAACTCATTATGCCGGCGATGAAGATGAGAAAGCTAGCATGATCGCTAAATTATCCAAAGCTAGCAAAGCTAAAATTGAAATTGGTAGGTTTAAAGGACTCGGTGAAATGATGCCTGCTCAGTTAAAAGAAACTACGATGAATCCCGAAAAAAGATCACTTTTAAAAGTTACTCTAGAAAATTTTAAGAATGTTGATAAAATAGTAGATGATTTAATGGGCAAAAAACCGGAAAAACGCTTTCAGTTTATCTATGAGCAAGCCTTAGTTAAAATGGATAAAATAATAAATAACTTGGATATTTAAGTTATGGATATTGTCATGCCATGGTTTGTACCCGTGTTGTTGCATGGCTCGAATTTTTGCAAAGCGTACGGTGTCATGCCGTGACTTGATCACGGCATCCAGTCTTTTTATTAAGGTTTTTTCTGGATACCGTGGTCAAGCCACGGTATGACACCATACTTGTAATAACCATAACACGGTAATTATGAGCTACGCAACAAGGTCGGTCAACAGCAGAGTAAGCCCTTACTTAATTAATTATATTTGGAATATTATGTATTTACGTTTAATTTTACTATTACTTTTTATCACGAATTTTACTATTTCTTTTGCTGAAGAGAAAGAGGAAGGAGAAGTTAAAAATACCATATCGGATCGAGAATATTATAAACAGTTTCAAGAAGTATTTGAACGGGTGAATAAAGATTATATTCAAGTTCCAGATAAACAAAAAATGATCGACGAAGCAATTAACGGTATGTTAAATTCTCTTGATCCTCATTCAAGCTATTTTACCGGTGAAGATTTAGAGGATATCTTAACTTTTACCGAAGGTGAATTTGGCGGTATCGGCGTTGAAATAATGTATGATAGCGGTGCTATTAAAGTAATATCGCCGATTGATGATTTGCCGGCATATAAAGCCGGTATTAAAGCCGGTGATTATATAGTCGGGGTAAACGACGAATTAGTCTCTTCTTTAGGTGCCAATAAAGCTGTAAAGGAAATGCGTGGTCCCCCGGGGACTAAGGTAAAATTATTGGTGATCAAAGAGGAAGAGCCTAAACCGCAAGAACTAGAAATTACTCGTGAGATAGTTAAAATAAAGCCGGTGAAGGCACATTTAGAAAAAGGCAATATTGCCTATATACGCATAATCACTTTTAATAATTTGACGATTTCAGAATTAAAAGACGCCGTAAAAAAATTAAAAACCGAAAGTAAAGATAATATTCAAGGTATTATCTTAGATTTACGCAATAACGCCGGCGGTATATTAGATCAAGCTATTGCTGTTAGCGAGTATTTTATTGATTCCGGAATAATTGTAACGACTAAAGGAAAAACTCAATCAAGCAATAGCGAAGTTAGTGCTAATAAATTTTCACCGAAAGCTCCGAAAGTGCCGATGGTAGTTTTAATAAACGGCGGTTCTGCTTCTGCATCGGAAATAGTAGCCGGAGCTTTGCAAGATCATAAAAGAGCCTTGTTACTCGGGACAAAATCTTTCGGCAAAGGGTCTGTTCAATCTCTTACGCAAATTAATGCACGTGCTGCCGTAAAACTTACCATTGCTAAATATTATACGCCAAACGGTCGCTCCATTCAGGCAGAAGGGATTGAGCCGGACATTATTATTAAGCCGGAAAAAATTGAATATGCCGAGGAAAAAAAGCCAAATATACGGTTTTCTGAAAGTTCTTTAAAAAACTACTTAAAGAATGATAGCGAAAAAAATAAAGACAAAAATACTAGTTCATCTAAAAATAAAGATAGCAAAAAAGGAACAAAAACCAAAAATAATAAGCCGGAAGAAGAACAATTATCGGAATTATATAAAAAAGATTATCAATTTGCACGGGCT
>JAJIYK010000058.1 GCA_020881235.1 Rickettsia endosymbiont of Oxypoda opaca
GGTCAAGCCACGGTATGACAATTTCACTTACTTAAAGAGGAACTTAATCCAATGAACATCAATAAAATAGCAGTGGTTTATAATAATTCTACTAAATCCGTTGCACTTGCCGAGCAACTGAAAAAACTTTTTTCCTTTAGCAAACCAAGTGAGGCTGAAATAATTATTGTAATAGGCGGAGACGGAGAATTATTACACGCAATCCATCGTTATATGAACCTTAATCTACCTTTTTACGGCATTAACTCAGGTAGTTTAGGTTTTTTAATGAACCCTATTAATAATGAAAAATTATTAGAAAATTTACATGAAAGTATAACTGCTGACTTAAATCCCCTCTCAATGCAGGCGGAAGATGTTAACGGCAATATCCATTATGCTCTTGCTATAAATGAAGTATCAATATTTCGTAAAACCAATCAAGCCGCTAAGTTTAGTATTGAAGTTAATCAAATCGAGCGGATGAGTGAATTAATCGCCGACGGGGCTATAGTTTCTACTCCGGCAGGTAGTAGTGCTTACAATCTTTCCGCAGGTGGTCCTATTCTACCTCTAGAGTCAAACGTATTATGCTTAACTCCTATCTGTGCATTTAGACCACGGAGATGGCACGGAGCATTACTACCCTCCTCTACTTCCATCAAGTTTGAAATACTAGAAATACATAAAAGACCCATAAATGCAACAGCAGACTTTCAAGAATTCAGTAATATAAAATCGGTAACTATTAAATCAGTAAAAGACAAAGCTATAAAATTACTTTTTAATAAAAACCACACTCTTGAAGATCGAATTATAAAAGAACAATTTGGTGGGTAGGTAGATTCTCAATGTCATTGCAAGCAGGCTTTGGCGTTGTTGTGTGGCTTGAATTTTTGCAAAGCGTTCGGGTGTCATTCTAGTTCCTTGATCACGGCATCCAGTCTCTTTATTAAGGTTTTTTCTGGATACCGTGGTCAAGCCACGGTATGACACCGTACTTGTAATACCATATTATGGACCATGCAACAACACCTTTAGTCGCTCACCATGACGGTTTAGGTTATCCACGCAACAACGCTATTGCGTTTACAAAATTATTTTGAGTTCCTACTAAAGTTGTCATTTTAGCCTCCTTAATTCCTATTACAATTATAAGCTTACTCCTTAAATTTTTTCAGGTCAAGGTTAAAAAACAACAATAAAACTAAACTTTTTAAAAATAAGCTAAAATATTTAAAAATTAATTTTATTAACAACAATAATAATTTATGATTTTTTAGGTTGACTTGTTATTTAGAATTTTCTACCATTATATATGGAGCTACACAAAACGGTATAATATGTGGTTCTATCTTATCAACCCCGAATATTAAGGAGGGCATTATGACTAATAAAGATAAAGGATTTGCATCCATGGATAAAGAAAAAGTCAGAGAAATAGCTGCTAAAGGAGGACACGCTTCTCATGGCGGGCATGGTCACAGCGAGCATGATGATAATAAATCAGGAAAACGAGGATTTGCCGCTATGGATAAAGAAAAAGTTAGAGAAATAGCTGCTAAAGGAGGACATGCTTCTCATAAAGGCGACCATGACTATGAATAAAAAATAATTACTTAGAAGGAGTTAATCTACGAAGGTTAGCTCCTTCGCTCTATTAACTAAATTAAAAAGGAGGTACGTTATGGCATTTAATTTACCACGGATAAGGAATAAAGCTGAAGTTAATAATAATGCAAGATATAGTTACTTAGATAATATATTTAACGAATTTTTTAATGATTTTTATTCTTTGACGAATTCCGGTTTAACCGATATAGCAAGGAATCTAGCACCAAGAACAGATATATCGGAAACAGATACAGAATATAATCTAGAAGTAGAATTACCGGGAGTAGTTCAGCAAAATATAGAATTAAAAATAGACAATAATATTTTAACTATTAAAGGCTCAAGAGAAGAAAGCTCAGAAGATAAAAATAAGAATTATCACATGCGAGAAAGATATTACGGAACTTTTCAAAGATCAATAAGCTTGCCGTTAAATATAAATGAAGAAGATATAGAAGCTCGTTTTGAAAATGGTATATTGCATATAAAAATACCAAAAAAAGAACAAAGCACTTCCAGAAAAATTGAAGTAAAAAGCTAATATTTTTCCTAATGGCTCTTCTATTTTCACTTAAATAGAAGAGCTATTATTATGTTTTAAAGAGAAATATTATAATATTTAGTATATCGACCTAGTAAATGCTTAAGAAGATTTAGTTTTCTTTTTAGGCATAAAATTCTCCTGTTAAAATTATTTATATAAGTCGTATTCTTCACCGTTCCAACGCCAAATCCTATATATATCTGCTTGTGAATTAAATAAAATATCATGATAACCTGAAGTAACATGAGTCAATATTTTAATTTTTTTACGCACCGTTAAACTTAAAACTGAAGTCGTATTAGATTTTACTTTTAAAATTTCAAAGCTGCAACCATGGCTTCCACAATACCCATTACTATTCAAATATACTAAAATTTCTTTTTCACCATCATTGTCAATATCATATAAATCAATCCCAATTTTATTCCTTTCAACCAAAAAGTCAGAGCCATATTTATTAATAAAATATTTATTAACTATTTCTCTTTCTTTCTCATAATTTTTATAGTCGAATTTGACTTCATAACCTTTTAATTTTTCAAAATCTGTTGAGGTTAAATTTTCTGCATTTGTTATTATAGGAGCAAAATAAAAAAATATAATTAACAGTTTTATCGAAATATTTTTAATAAGCTTATCCATATGATTTTTGAATTTATTATTTCTACTCTAAGATGACAAAATTAGATTGTCTATAAATTATTTTAAAAATTTGATTCGGAATACATTATTTTGATTTACTTAGAAAACTAATGGAATTGGAAATAAAAATTCCTTATTAAGATAAAAGAGAATCATTACTTCCTGTTAGGTTTGTACCTATGACAGGAAGCGAAAATAATTAACTTAAATTTTTAGATAGCAACGATAAATATGGCTAAAAAAACAAAATATGGTTTGATACGGGATTCATATTTTAAATATTTCCCAATGGTTACAGTAGAATGTTTTACCTTACCTTGAGGATAGAAATAGTTGGAAATCCAGAAACCAAATAAAAGAAGGCAAATATTATGAGTGAGAAATTAATTACCTATGATAAATTATATGAAATAGCCTTAAATAATAAACAGCATTTTGAAGCTAGACGTGATGCTATAAATAATTATATTTTTACTTTTTATAACCAAAAACGCAGGCATTCTACTTTAAAATACAAAACTCCAAATGAGTACGAGTTAAATTATAAAAAAATTAAAAACAACTCTCTTTAATTTGTCTGTTTTTTTGTTGCAAGATCAGTTGCAACTAATATAAAGACTTTGTGAAAATTTTTCTTTTAAATAAGTCGATTTACCGGTTTTCCGTGCTCCCCATAAAAAACAAGATTGTCCTACCGGTAGTTCTAAATTCAAATATCTTTTTATAAGCATAAGTATATTCCTAATAAATCCACTATTTAAGGATTATACTCCTAATATATATATTTGTCTTTATAATTATATATTTTACTCCTCCTCATAGTGACTTATTTGAAGGTTTAAATTATTCAAGCTTAAGCAATCTTTATTTCTATGGAGTAGTATTTGATAAACTTCTATCTCAAAATAAATTAACGGCAAAAGAGGTGAATAGTTTTATAAAAAGCTTAGCATCATCTGCAGGGATTGTTATAATTAATATTCTTTCTAATAATGAGTTAGTCAATTTTGAAACAAGATTGGATGTTATAGCTGAAATATTTAAAAAATATTCAGGTGATAATGATAAAATTAAATATATGCTTCACGCCTTTCAATCCATTAATAAATCACTTATAGAAGAAATAGGACTAGATAAATTATTTGCAGCTTGTGAACAATGTCAAGATACTACAGCATTGCCTTTAAATCGGTATAAAGTAAATCCTACTTCTGTAGACCAACAATTAGATAATATAAAGACTGTTTTATTAAAGTATAATTCAAATATCTTGGATATTTATCCAGATGAAACAAATATTTTAGGACAAACGTATAATGAGGATGAAGGCGGGTATTAAAGATTTACAAATGATGGTTTCTAAATTGGTTTCATTCTTTAATATCCTCATGAGGAAGAAGCTTATATAATATTGCTTTATTTACAATTAAGACTAATATTATGTCTGATAAACCAAACATGATGCGATTATCCAAATCTATAGAAAACAAGATTTTGTTCTTTCTTTAAATAATTTTTTATTATATAAATTGTCAAATTGTACTAAATATGGTACACTGATATAATGCTTAATATTTCAAAAACTCTTACTGTAAAATTTTATCGATCTGTGACTAAAAAAGAACCGGTACGTGATTGGTTACTTAAACTAGCCTCTAAAGACTGTAAAATCATTGGTACGGATATAAAAACTATAGAATACTCTTGGCCAATGGGGATGCCTGTATGTAAATCTTTAGGTAAAGGAATGTATGAGGTGAGATCAAACTTAACAAACGGCAAAATAGGAAGAGTATTTTTTTGTATAATAGGTAATAAAATGATTCTTTTACATGGATTTATAAAAAAATCTCAAAAAACTCCTGAGAAAGAATTAGAATTAGCATATAAAAGAAAAAAAGAGGTGGAATTGTGAATGAACTTAATCAAAAGCATATTGGTTCTAATTTTGATGATTTTCTTAATGAAATTGGAATATTAGAAGAGGTTACAGCAATAGCTCATAAGCGTATCCTTGCTGAACAAATAAAGCAAATTATGGAACAAAAGCACATAACAAAATCAGAAATGGCTGAAAAAATGGAAACAAGTAGATCAGCTGTAAATAGACTTCTAAATCCTAACAACCCAAATGTTACCCTCGATACTCTCGACCGTGCCGCTATAGCTTTAGGAATAAGGCTAAATATTTCTTTTGTTTGATTTATTATTTAAACCCTGAATTAAGAGAAAAACTTATGGGCAGTTTAGCACATCATTGGGAGCAACAAGGCATAAAACAAGAAAGAACGAGAAGTGAAATAAAAATAAGAAAAGATTAATTTAGCTAAAAAGATGATAGGTATCAAAGAACCTATAGAAAAGATTGTAAATTTTACAGGCTTAAAAAAAGAAGAGATTGAGAAATTAAAGTAAATTTCTACTAAGTAAGAGAGCTATTCTACTTTTTAGAGAATTAACGGCGTTGTTGCATGGATCGAGAAATCAGTGTGTCATCCCGCAACTTGATCCATGCAATGACAGCAGTACAAGCCACGGCATGACACCCGAACGCTTTGCAAAAATTCTATCCACTCACCGGCACCCGCTCACAATGACGAAGTAAAGATTAACTACTTTCTTTCAACTCTTTATTATACAGCGTGTAATATTCTCCCTTATTTGCTAACAATTGTTCATGAGTTCCTTGTTCACAAATACTACCGGCTTTCATAACTATTATATCGTCAACATCAGTAATACTCGCTAAGCGATGAGTAATAATTAAAGTGGTTTTTCCTTGGCGTAGTTCTTTTAGTGACTTTATAATTTTCTGCTCGGAATTTTGGTCTAAAGAACTCGTGGCCTCATCCCAGATTAAAATAGGAGAGTCTTTTAAAAATGCCCTTGCTATCGATAAACGTTGACGTTGCCCACCTGACAGAGTCGTTCCTTGGGTGCCTATTACAGTATCATAGCCATCAGGTAAACGCATAATAAACTCATCGGCATCGGCATATTTTGCAGCGGTAATTATCTGCTCCCTTGTAGCATCCATATTACCGTAAGCAATATTTTCGGCAACACTTGTATCGAATAAATGAGTATCTTGAGTTACTAATGAAATCTGCTTTCGCAGTGAAACAATTTTAACGTCTTTGATATTGTAACCGTTAATTAAAATTTCTCCTGCACTTGGATCATAAAACCTGACTAGTAAGTTGCCGAGCGAGGTTTTACCGCTTCCCGAACGTCCGACAAAAGCAATAATTTTATTAGGCGGTAATTTTAAATCAACTAATTTTATAGCTATTTTACTTCGAAAATTTAATCCAACTTGTTTAAAAACTATTTTAGGATTAGTAAAATCCACATGTAAAGCATTTGCGTGATCTTTTATAATCGGCTTAGTATCTAAAATATTAAAAACCCTTTTCGCAGCAGCTATGCCTTCTTGTAAATTAACATTTAACGAGACTAAACTTTTAAAAGGTCTATAAGCCGTAGCAAAAGCTGTTAAAAAAGCAAATAACGCACCCGGGGTAGTTTTACCCTCCATTACTAAACTGCCCCCATACCATATAATACCGCCGATAGCAATCCCGCTTAACGTCTCCATAATAGGTGAAACTAAAGCATCTAATTTTGCAGTCTTTTTATAGAAGCTTAAAATATTATTGACGATTAATAATGCTCTATTGCTTTCTATTTTCTCACCGACAAAAGACTTTACAATCTTAATCGATTGAAATGTTTCATCAAGGCGTGAAGTATAATGCCCTAACTCTTCTTGTGACTGTGTCGATATTTTTCGTATTCTTCTACCTAATTTTTGCACCGGATAAATAGCAAGGGGGAAAACAAAAAAGGTTACGCAAGATATTACCGGCTCTAACTTAAACATTACTATTATTAAAAATAATACGGTAAAAAAATATTTAGCACAGCCGACAAGTAGATTTGAAACTGCCCCACGCATCATAGTAATATCATTTGTAAAGCGTGATATTATCCTTGCCGAGGATTGCGACTGGATAAAAGAAATATCGGCACACAATAAATGTTCATACATCTTCATTTGCAAATCGGTTAAAATACATTGTCCGATATATTTAACTAAATAATTCTGATAATATTCTGAAACACCTTTTATAAAAAACATTGAGGTAATCATAAAAGGCATTAATAAAAGCATCTTCTTATCGTGCGTTAGAAATATTTGATCGATGATCGGCTGAACAGATTTAACAATATTTGCCGAACAAATAGCCGAGACAATCATAAAAAATATTGCCAGAAATATTTTTTTAGAATAGGGCTTAATAAAATTTTTAAGCAGTCTCTTTATGACTTCGGTAGCGTTATAATCGTGATTTGATACTTTTACTGACGACAAAATTTTATCCTTCGTTAAAAATGTTATATATTCGATGAACTCCTTGCTCTTTTTGAAGTTGATCATCGTCTACCAATTCTTCAAAGTAGAAGAGTGTGTTGACTATTATTGCGGTTCGGATTTGGTGTCGGTAATCCTAAATGCTCGAAAGCATTTGATGTTATTATTCTTCCCCTTGGAGTACGCTGTAGAAAGCCTATTTGAATTAAATACGGCTCTATTGTCTCTTCAAGTGCGTCACGTTGTTCGGATAAAGCCGCAGCAATCGTCTCAATTCCAACCGGTCTATCGCCGTAATTATCGGCAATAAATTTTAGATATCGCTCATCGTTACTATCAAGCCCGATGCTATCGACTTCTAAACGATTTAACGCCAAATTTGCAACAATTTTATCAATTTCTAATTTACCGTCAACGGCGGCAAAATCTCTTATTCGTTTAACAAGCCTTAAAGCAATTCTCGGTGTTCCTCTACTTCTTTTGGCTATTTCTTCAGAACCGCAATCGGTTAAGCTAATCGCAAGTAGCTTGCTTGCTCTATTTAATACTTTTTTTAATTCCTCGACGTTATAAAAATTTAAACGCAGTGGAATACCGAAGCGATCCCTTAACGGATTGCTTAATAACCCAAGCCTAGTAGTAGCACCGATTAAAGTAAATGGCGGTAAATTTATTTTTACCGACCTTGCCGCCGGTCCTTCACCGATAATAATATCTAAAACAAAATCCTCCATGGCCGGATATAAAACTTCTTCAACAGCAATATTAAGGCGATGAATTTCATCAATAAATAATACGTCGTTCTTTTCTAGATTGGTTAGAATTGCCGCCAAGTCGGCAGCTTTTAATATTGCCGGTCCGGAGGTGGATTTAAAATTTCCGCCAAGTTCATTAGAAATAATTTTTGCTAAGGTAGTTTTGCCAAGACCCGGAGGACCGTAAAATAATGTATGATCTAAATGCTCAAACCTTGATTTAGCCGCTTGAATAAAAATCGATAAATTTTCTTTAATTTGTTGTTGCCCGACAAATTCCTGTAAATAAGAAGGTCTTAGGGAAAATTCTTGATCATTTGGATTTTCTTCAACCGATAAAATATTGTCAGAAACCTTTTCAGACATTAGAGCCACGATTTTTTAAAGCAAGTTTAATTAATTCATTAATAGAGATTTCAGGATTTTTTGCAATAAGTTCTTGCACGGCATTTTGAGCTTCAAATCTATTAAAGCCGAGATTGCTTAAAGCCTTTATCACCTCAGAGCTAGCAACCGGACTAATATTGCCTAAATTTAAATCGCTTTTAATTGCGGCAGTAGAACCGGTCCCTATTAAAACTTTATCCTTCAATTCCATAATTATCCTTTCGGCAAGTTTTGCTCCTACCCCTGAAACGGCTTTAAAACTGTTCTTATCCGCTTGATTTACGGCTAGTTGAATCTCTAGCGGCGTCAAGCTAGACAAAATAGACAAAGCCATTCTAGTACCGATACCGCTAACCGATTGCAATAAATTAAAAAAGGCTTTTTCTTCTAAAGATAAAAACCCGTAAAGGTGAATATGATCCTCTCTAACATGAGTTTCGATAAATAATCGACAAAATTCTCCTTCCGGCAATTTACGCAAAGTTTTACCAGAAGCATATACCAAATACCCTACCCCGTTCACGTCGATTATAACATAATCATCAAAACAAGAATCTATTTTACCGCTTAATTTACCGATCATTTTTATTTATTTATCTTTTTTGGCTTTAATTTTTTATTTCTATAATATATATATGCAAGCATCGGCAACCCCGTAATAATAAATGCTAAAATATAATGAATAAATAAAGGTCGCTCCATAGCGTGGCACTGCCCGTCATCAGGTACACCTTCAGCAAAAATAATATAGGTTACTATAACGGTAATTGCTAGATATAGGAAAGTATAAACCAAATATTTTATTAATCTAAAAAAACAATTCATAAATACTTCCTATTACTGTTATAATTATATTGTTAACTCGCAATCGTCATTGCGAGAAAGCGTTGTTGCGTGGCTCATAATTTACCGTATTATGGTTATTACAAGTACGGTGTCATACCGTGGCTTGACCACGGTATCCAGTCTTTTTGTTAAGGTTTTTTCTGGATACCGTGGTCAAGCCACGGTATGACACCATACTTGTAATAACGTCAAGGAGTGACACCATTCGATAATTATACTCTGAATTATAACCATATGCAACATTCAGCTTTTTTAATTGCCTTTTTTATAACGATCATTCGTTATTATGATTATGCTTTATTCGGTCTTTCGGCTAGCATCTTAGCCAAGAATTTTTTACCGCCTGCTACTCACGATATGCAAATACTCGGCTTCTTTGCGATACTCGGAGGTTCGGTTATAGCAAGACCGATAGGCTCCTTAATATTCGGCTTTATAGGAGATAAATACGGTCGTACTAAATCGGTTAAAATCTCAGTAATTGTTGCTACTCTTTCAACGAGTCTAATCGCTATCACTCCTAGCTTCGCACAAATCGGCAATTTTGCCGTTATCATGTTGATATTCTGCCGAATGGTTTTTTTAATGAGTCTTGCCGGTGAAGTTGACGCCGTAAAAATTTATGTAGCTGAAAAAGCTGGCAGCAACCTCAAAAATCTAACTAACGGGCTAGTTGTTAGTTGTAGCCAAGTCGGTGCATTATTTGCCGCTATAGCCTATTATTATGCTAGTAATTTTGATTCATTCGGGTATTTATGGCGATTAAATTTTCTTATCGGCGGAATGTTTGGCATACTTGCTATTTTAATGAGAAAATTTTTTAAGGAGAGCGAAGAATTTTTATATTATCGAAAAAAACATCCTACCAAAGATGATAAAAATTTGTGGCAAATTTTACAAGATACCAGACTAAAATTTATTATAGCTATGCTTATCAATGGCTCTATCGGCGGCGTTTACCATTTCTTAGTAATTTTTTTAGGAGTCTTTTTATCAAAAGTAGCCTGTATAATTGAGCCTAATCAAGCTCAAACTATGAATATAATTTTAATTATTACCTATGCGATTGCTGCAATATTTTCCGGTTTGCTCGCCGGCAAAATAAACCCTTTAAAACAAATTATAGTTTCTTTGACTTTGAGCCTTGGAACTGCATTAATTATGCAAATTTTATTACATAATCAAATATTTATAATTTATTGTCCTGTACTTCTTATAGGGCTAGCGGCATTCTATGCCGTACCTCTACAAATTATTATCCAATCATTATTTATTACGACAAGCAAAGTGCGAATGTATAGCTTATCCCACTCTTTGGGGGGTATAATTTTATCTTCTGCCACGCCGTTTTTCAGTATGTTATTATGGCAAAACTTCAAATCCTTACCGATTACATTAAGCTTTTTTATAGGCTTATTAATAATATTAATCGCCTCGGTAATAGTATTACGCAGGATTTTGGTTAAGAAGTAATATGTTCGGTGTCATTGCCGCCTACAGGCGTGGTTGTATGGCTCGAGTTTTTGATGTCATTCCCGCCAGGCATTGTTGCGTGGATCGAATTTTTGCAAAGCGTACGGTGTCATGCCGTGACTTGATCACGGCATCCAGTCTTTTTATTAAGGTTTTTTCTGGATACCGTGGTCAAGCCACGGTATGACACCATACTTGTAATAACCA
>JAJIYK010000059.1 GCA_020881235.1 Rickettsia endosymbiont of Oxypoda opaca
CGTGGCTACGACCACGGAATCCAGTCTATAATGTCATAAAAAGACTCTAAAATAAGCCTAATACTGCTTTATTTTTCTGGATGCCGTGATCAAGGAACTAGAATGACACAGCCTTTTCTTTAACGTTCGTACAACA
This sequence comes from Rickettsia endosymbiont of Oxypoda opaca, assembly GCA_020881235.1. GTDB lineage: Bacteria > Pseudomonadota > Alphaproteobacteria > Rickettsiales > Rickettsiaceae > Rickettsia. The sequence goes on from JAJIYK010000059.1 coordinate 137, forward strand.
CAGGTACAAGTTACGGCATGACACCGTACGCTTTGGGAAAATTCTAGAACCACACAACAACGCCGGAGGCATTGTTGCGGGAATGGTATCACAACGGGCATCCTGCAAATTAACCGAGTATATAAATTTGTTGGTATAAGTCAAAACCGGCGGGTCTTAATTTAAAATCAACTTCGGCTTGCTGTAAGGCTGCTAAAGTTTTTATACAATCTTGTAAACTAACTTGATTAACGGCTTGTTTAAAGTCGTTAATATATTGGTAAAAAATCGGCGGCGAGAGCGATTTTATCGCTAAATCAAGCTTTTCGCCGTTTGCTACTTTTGATAATACTATATATAAATTTAAATAATATCTAATTAATGCTCGAATCATCAGCACTTCGTTAATATTTTGTTTTTTTAATATAGTAAATTCATGCAAAAAATTATCGTAATCTTTTTTAGCAAAATAAATAGCTAAATCCGTACCGTTTGCCATAATTTCGTCGCTAATTACAGCTTTTACGTCTTGTAAAGTAATTTCTTGTTTATCAAAAGCAAAATTTATTAATTTATCAATTTCATTACAAATTAATCCATGATCCCCCTTTAAGTGAGTTTTTAAATAAATAAGTGCTTCTCCCCTGATAGTTTTCGCTGCCTTATTAAATTCATTTAATATTAGTTTTTCAATTTTTTGTTCGTTGTCATGGTAACAGGCAATAGCAGCCAATTGCTCTTCCGTTTCAAAAAATTTTTTAATAGTTGAACTAGCGGCAATTTCATCGCCGATAAATACCGGCAAATGAAAATAGTCGCCCGTAAGAACCGTTTTTAAACTTTTATCAATAGAGTTCGTTACCGATCTTATTTTGATTAATTCTTTTTGACCGAAAAAATTTCGTGAGTTAAGTAACGTCTCTAAAGAAGAAACATTAAGATTTGTATACTCCATAGAGGTTTGTAACATAGCGAATTTTTTGATTAACAACTTACAAATTTTATCTATATAACCTTTATCGGGACCGTAAAGTAATATAGCTTTAATTTTACCGGTTAAGATTAATTCAAATAATTGATTCGTTTGAGAAATATATAGTTTCATGAAGCCCTTATATTCTTAGCAAAATATAAAATTAATCTACTACGAATTTCTTCGGCTGCTTGATGTGCTAGCTCTATTTGCGTTTCTTCTCTTTCGACATCAGCAGCATAAGGCATAAAAATTGCATTATATGAAGTAGTTTGATAAAATTTTTCTGAGATTAAAATTTTATTGGTTTTAATATCAATTAATTGATACTTAACTAATTGATTTATAGATTCTCGTAAAACATTAGAATTTTTTTCTATAGTTGCCGGCATACTTATATTGGAAAATTGGGCTCTTAATAAATATTGTGCTTTTGTTGTTTGCGGTAAAATACTAATAAGTCGGTGATAAAATTCTGCTCCGTCAACAGATTTTATCGGCTCAACATCAATAGCATTTAATTCATTATGCAAAAATTGATTATTATAATATTTTTCATTATATACGGGTTTTAAAGTGCAAGAACTCAAAAAAAATATTAAGCCGAAAAATATTGAATTGGGGATAATCCGTAAATAATGCATAAGTTTCAAATTATTTATTGTATATATTAATACTAGTTTCTTACGTCTACAACAATTTTCTCTATCAATATCTAAAATTATAACAATATTATAAGAAATATTAATAATAATCGTTGTAGATAATTAATATTTCTTGACATATAGCTATATATAGCTTTATTTTGTGCAGCTTAAATTAATAAGAATTTTAAATCAATAGGGAGGTGTATTAATATGTTATTTGATTCTTTACTTAATTCTCAAAGCATTAGTCGCAACAAAATTTTTAGTATTATTAACAATGCTCCTAGGATTATTAGCAAATTGAAAGAGAAAGCTTCAAGTTTATTCTTTGACAATAAAAATGAAACACCTCGTAATAAAATAGTTGATACTGCCCCTAAGGAATCACTTGAAAGCGATGAGTCGGATTATTTAATTCCGAGGGAAGTGAATCATAATAGTATATATTTGACTATTATTGATGAGCCTATTTATGATGAACCTATTTATGATGAGGTTACTGATCCTACTACGATATTACCGGATAACACGGTAACGGGAATAGCGGTTGCCGATAATAAAAAGCATTGTGGAATAATTAATTATAATAAGCCGGCTAACTTTATTTTTTCTTCTTTTGCCGGTAACACATATAAAAAGATTAAAGAAACATTTAGTTGGGTAAGTGAAAAAATACTTCCTGATTCTAAAGCAAAAAAAGAAGTGCAGTTATCTGAGGAAGAAGGTATTTTTAAAGGGTTTTTCCCGGAAGTGAAAATTGATAATGATGGAGATGTCTTAGCCGTTAATAATGAACGGGGTTTTTTTGAAGCACGCAGTATTCCTACCGTAAAAGAAGATAAAGGCGTTAATTTAGGGACCATAGATAATGTTCTTAAAGAAGCAGAGATATTTATGTATAATGGGGGATATTATTTGGTACATAACAACGATGAAGTTCTAAAGCCTTTTGTACAAAACGATCTTAACAAGTGTAAAAAGATTAATATAGTAGACGGTAAGATTACATTAGTGCAGCCGGATTTAGATAATGTAAAGGATGCAGATGAGAAAATTGATATAATGCAAGCAAAATTAAATGATGCAAATGCTAAAAAGATTGCAATATATTTAGAAAGCGGCAGTAATAAATGGTATGCCTTAAGCAATTACGGTTCGAACAATAAAAATGTCAAGAAAGAAGAATTAACTAGTATACTTAAGACAAATGAGGTAATTGCTCACAATAATGAATTTTATATATTACCAAAAAGTATAAAAATGCCTTATGGATACAAGAAAATTGATATGGTAAACGGTAAGATTAATATAGTACAAACAGATTTAGAGAATATTGAAAAGGTAGCAATATATTTTGAGAAGGGGAGTGAAAAATGTTATGTCTTAAGTAATGGCGGCTCAAACGGCAAAAATATAAAAAAAGAAGAATTAAATATTATTCTTGAAGAATTTGAAATAATTGCTGTTAATAATGCATTCTATATATTTCCGAAAAATGCAAAATTGCCTGAGTCGTGTAAAAAAATCAGTATGGAAGGCGGTAAAATTAAAATAGTATCGGCAGGTTTAGATAATGCAGCTGTTAAAGTCGTTATCTCTATTGAGATAAAGCAACAAGATGAAGAGGAAGAAGAAGAGGAATATGGATATGAATATGAAGAAGAGGAGGAATATGAATATGAAGAAGAGGAGGAAGAAGATGAGGGTTATAATTCTGACGGAGAAGGAAATGACGATCTAATAAATGAAGTTATTGCCCAACCGATAAAATATGATAATATTCGTGAAAATGAGGATAGCGATTATTTCTCTTATGAAGTTCAGATACAAGGCGACGTGCCTGTGCCGGTTACCGAGCTTTAATAATTTCTTTTTTTTTATATCCTAGCAGCTTAGGATATTCCAAGCTGTTGAGGGCGTTGTTGCATGGCTCGAAAAAAGTGATGTATGTCATTCCCGCGAAGGCGGGAATCCAGAAAAAAACACTTAAAATAAGCAAAATTATATAAAAATTTACTATATAATTCGCTTAAATATTTTCTAGATTCCCGCTTTCGCGGGAATGACATCGAAAATTCGATCCATGCAACAATGCCTTCAGTCACTCGCAATGATGTTGGGATATCCATGCAACGACGCTGTTGTTGAGTTGTAATAATTTCTTAAATTTATTCCTCTACGTCATTATTAATGCCCAGAAGTTCTAAAGCTTTATTATAAAGACATAAAACATAACTGTTATTTACTGTAGGATTTTGTGCATAATGGTTAAATATTTTTGCTATTTTTCCGGTATTAGTGATGTTATCCGTCAATATTTCGCCGCCAAATCCACGAGTTTCTCCGTAATAGACAGGTGTCTTACCAAATTTATCCGGTATATCAATTAATGTTGGTTTAGTTTTAAGTAGTATTTTAAATATTTCTATATTTGCTATACCTAAAACTGCCGAATGTAATACTGTCAAATTTTGACCAATTACTGCATCAATTGATTTCGGTTTTAGTTTTAAAATTTCTTCAACAAGTCCCTTTTCTCTGTGTTCTGCTGCTGTGTGTAGAATGTAAGGATGGTTTTCGAAAAAAGTTTCTATTGAATCTTTATCTTTATCCTTAATTAAAGTACGAAACTCTTCCAATATAAGAATATTATCTTTATATTTTATATTTTCCGGTTTATTTTCCGGTTCTTTAAATTCCGATAGCTCATCATCTTCTGAGCTTGGAGAATTTAACAATTGCTTATTTTCTGGGCTTGCGGTCGATTGGTTTAAAGGTAGGATCGGTACGTGAGGTTGATTGCGCATTAACTCTCCTTAAATTTTAATTAATATAGGTATCTTAAAATTTAAGGGATTCTAAACTAAAGTAAAATATTATTATGATTAATTAGGTTGAATTTTTTATTTTAAAGTTGTTAATTTGACGCAGTTATTGCTCGCTAGGCAATGGCACTTGCATGTATCGGATTTTTGGTATCATACCAGCGAAAGCTGGTATCTAACTTACTAATTTTGTTATATTGTTAAGTAGATTCCCTCTTTCGAGGGAATGACACAAAGTGTAAAACCGATCCATGCAACAACACAGCTACAAGCCACGGTATGACATTGAAACCATTTTTCGAGCCATGCAACAACGCTTGAGCGAGTTTGGAAAGCACTCTAATATTGAAAATAAACTTGAGATATTGACCTTACCTGCAATGTATATATAATTAAAAGATTAGCTATAATTATATTTATTTATATGTTTATTCAAACTGAAAATACTCCCAATCCAAATGCAATAAAATTTTTCCCCGGGTTACAGGTTAGTCCCGATCAACCGATATTTTTTAGTGATTTGCTTGAGGTAAAAGGTAAAAGTAAATTAGCCGAATTATTATTTAGTATCGCTAATGTGAAATCGGTATTTTTCGGCAGTGATTTTATTACTATTACTAAACAGGATGAAGGCAATTGGCAGGTTTTAAAACCTGAAATTTTAATGACCGTTATGGATCATTTTGTTGCCGGTTTTCCGGTATTTGAGGAATCAAATTTACCTGCGGATCATGCTGATAAATATAACAATGAAAATCTTTCCGAAATTGAAAAGCAAATTATAGAAATTATTGAAACTAGAGTTCGTCCTTCAGTTGCTATGGACGGCGGTGATATAGTCTATAAAGGATTTGAAAACGGTATAGTAAAATTAGAACTTCACGGATCATGTGCCGGTTGTCCGAGTTCTAGCATCACTTTAAAGAACGGCATCGAGTCAATGCTAAAGCACTTTGTCCCGGAAGTCGAAGCGGTCGAGGCCGTGGAGGAGGGTTAAAGGTATCTAAATAAATTTGATGTTAATTTTTTTCGCACAAAAATATCTTACAAAGAAAAGCTACAAGAAAGCGATTTAATGTAATTCTCCATAAACTCCCAATCTGGTTCACCTTGAGAAGTTGCCGGTAGTTTGGTAGCTAATTTTTTGCAACCATTTAATCCAATTTTTCTTCCATAATTCCATTTATATTTTTCCTGATTCATAACTGTTGCTATAAATAAAGCTATATATTTATTAAATAACTTTTTACATTTTGGTATCAAGATTGTTACATCAGATGTTGGAACAAAAGGTATACTTTGATAATAAGTAGACATACCTATTTTGCTAACAGTTAAACAATTTTCATATATAGGTTCTAAGTCAGTAAACTCAATTACTCCATTATTATTTTCGCTTGCAGAGACTAGAGGGGTGTTTCCTTCTTCATATGATGATTCAAGATGATGACGTTTGCCTGCTTTCATATCAAAAATATCTTCATAGTTAAAAATTTTCCATTTTTGAGTGTCTAATTCAACCTTTTTTTGATGGAAAGATTTTTTTGATGGCATTTTTATTTTTTCAAGTACGCAATTAACATAAGAAGCTCATGTTACGCACTAAGCAGTAGTAGCAATCATATTATGCAATTCCTTAAAGGCTATCTGATTAGCTTTTAGCAATAATTTATACTTTATCGCAAAATGATTAAGCTTAGTTTTGATTTTAAGTTTTTCTAATTTACAA
>JAJIYK010000060.1 GCA_020881235.1 Rickettsia endosymbiont of Oxypoda opaca
CTATAAAACAGATAACAGCTAAATGGAACATGCCAGTATCAAATTGGGCACTGACAATTTCCCAGCTAGATATTTACTTTCCCAATAGGCTAAATTTTGGAAGAGCTTTCTAGTTTGACACAGTTCTATGAACGTTCTCAATATAAACAACAAAAAGGATTAAATTTATAAATTCTATTTTTTTAAAACTAAAACCTACTTTCAGTATTTTATTTATTTTAGTAATAATCTTCCCATCCGGGTTGTTTTTTTTACTTAGTGGAGCTACGCTTTCCTTCTGGCTAAGGGAATCCGGGTTTGATAAAATCACTATCGGGCTTTTTAGTTTAGTGAATTTTCTTCAGATATTTAAATTTTTATGGGGACCACTACTTGAGAAAATAAGTTTTTCAAATCCAAACTCTCAAGGCTATAAATATTGTTTAATCTTTTCGCTGCTCGCCTGCATTATATGTTTATACACTTTAACACTCTTTAAACCTGATAATGATTTTACATTATTTGCTTTGACGTTAGTAGTTTTAGGATTTTTTTCTTCAATTTATCAAACACTTGTTCATTCTTCTCAAATATTGCTTGTTAGTAGTAAAAATTGGGGTTTAAGCGAAGCTGCTTGTACGACGGGTTTTAGAATAGGTCTATTAGTTGCAAGTTCCGGAGCATTGTATTTATCTACTATTATCTCATGGGAACAAGTTTATCAAATTATGGCAATTTTATGTTTGCCGTCATTATTTTTAATAGTATTTTATTCTTTTTGTATTGATATTGGTACTAGCTCTCACATTTCTTATAAATTCTTACCTGCTTTTTACGATTTTATTAAAAAACCAAAGTTACTATTAATCGTTAGTTTTATGTTGCTATATAGGCTGCAAGATAATTTTGTCGCTATGATGCCGAATATGTTTTACCTAGATATCGGCTATTCAAAAACGGATTTAGCACTCGGCTATAAAGCTCTAGGGCTGGGTGCAGCTACTGTGGGCGGATTTTTCGGCGGATATTTATGCTACAAATATGATTACCGATTTATATTTAAAAGAGTGTTAATATGTCATGCATTATCCGGTTTATCTTTCCTATTCCTTTATTATTACGACAGAAATCTTGTTAACTTATATATAGTAGTTTTTCTTCAAGAACTTACTAAAGGATTAACGCTTTCGCCCTTTTTTTCCTATCAATTAAAATGCTGCACTCAAAAATATTGTATAACTCAAATTGCGATATTAACCTCTATCGCCGCTATTACTCCTATATTTTTAGGTAGCGTCTCAGGATTCAGTGCTACTTACCTTGGATGGCCGTGTTTTTTTATATTATCGAGCTTTTGTTTTATTCCGGCTTATATATTAGTAAAATATTTACCGGAATAGAATTTACAAGTTTAGTATTCTAATTAAATCCCTCATATATTCGGGATAGCCTAGATGACCACGGTGTCAAGAAGACGCCTCGCCATGACGATTCTTAGAGCCGGGTAACAACGCCAACACTCCAAATTATAGGGAATGACAAATTAAATCATCTCAATTAAAATATATTAGGATATTATTTGCTAATCACTGCAAAAGCGATACAAACAGGGTAATCATCCGAAATGGATAGATGGATATTTACGGAAGTAAATTTTTCCAAGTAATTTGAGGCGAGCTCAACAAAAGGTTTCCCAAAGCTATCATTTAATATTATGATATCTTTAAAGCTGATTCCTATACCGATTCCAGTACCGAGAGCTTTACTAATAGCCTCTTTTGCGGCAAAACGTTTTGCTAAAAAACCGGCATGTGCTTCTTCATTTAGTAAAGCAAGTTTTTTTAACTCACTTACCGCTAGAATTCTTTTAATAAAACGCTCTTTATATAAAGATAATATTTTTTCGATTCTAGGAATTTGTACTATATCTGTTCCAACGCCGACGATCATAAATATACTGCTCGTAAATGAAGAGTTAGTTTAATTTATTATTTTTCTCAAGATAATTCATATCTAGCAATATTTTAGTCATTATATTTAATATTTTCGTTTATGAAATTCCTATTTTCTAATATTACGATATTTGTAGTTATAAAGCAAGGATAGCTTAAGCAGAGGCGTTGTTGCATGGCTCTAAAAAAGTGCTATATGTCATTCCCGCGAAGGCGGGAATCCAGAGAATATTTAAACGAATTATATAGTAAATTTTTATATAATTTTACTTATTTTAAGCGTTTTTTCTGGATTCCTGCTTTTGCAGGAATGACATATAGCATTTTTCTCGATCCATGCAACAACGCCGGAAATTTACGGTAGTAAATTGACGAAGCAATCCAGTAAAAATGCTAATTTTAGCATAATTTTATTATGTTTTATGGATTGCCACAGCCACTTCGTGGCTTCGCAATGACGATTTTGCAACGTTCGTACAACACAGTAATTACCCATAATTTCATGCTTGCAATATTTTCAAGGATGATGTATAAAACTTTAGCTTGTTATCCTTTACATAAAGGCCCCTTCGTCTAGCGGTTAGGACACCACCCTTTCACGGTGGGAACACGGGTTCGATTCCCGTAGGGGTCACCATACAACAAGACTCGCCACAGCTAGGAATGACATCAACAGCAGTTAAACCACTATGTTACATTCACATAATGTTTCTATTGACTAATTTTTAATATAATAATATGATACCGCAAGTGTTTATAATTTTTTAAGAGATATTTTTCATGTTCGCAGTCATAAAAGCAGGTGGAAAACAATATAAAGTAGGTACAAACAGTATCATCAAAGTAGAAAAAATTGAGGGAGAGCTTGGTGCTAAAATCAGCCTTGATCAAGTTTTGATGATAGGTGAAAACTCAAAACCATCTTTTATCGGTACTCCAATGGTAAAAGGGGCAGTTGTTACTGCTGAGATTACCAATCAATTTAAAGATAATAAAATTATCGTCTTTAAGAAAAAGCGTAGGAAAAATTATCGTCGTAAAGCCGGTCATAGACAAGAATTGACAGAGCTAAAAATATTAGATATTACTAAACAATAATAGAAGAATAAAGGAATTATAAAATGGCAACCAAAAAAGCTGGCGGTAGTTCTAGGAACGGAAGAGATTCAGCCGGACGAAGGCTAGGAGCAAAAAAAGCAGACGGTCAATATGTAATACCCGGTAATATTATTGTCAGGCAACGCGGTACAAAAATTCATCCCGGAAAAAATGTCGGTCTTGGTAAGGATCACACTATATTTGCGTTGATAGAAGGCTTGGTTGAATTTGTAACTAAGAAAGATCAAAAATTTGTTAACGTTAACGCTAGAGAAGAAAAAGTAAGTGCATAGTTACTTAAACCGTCATTGCGGGGATATGTATGTGTTGTTGCATGGCTCATAATTTACCGTATCATGGTTATTACAAGTATGGTGTTATGCCGTGACTTGATCACGGCATCCAGAAAAATAAAGCCATATTAAGCCTATTTTAAAGTCTTTTTGACATTATAAACTGGATTCCGTCTTGTATCTGCATTGTTGCATGGCTCTAAAAAAGTGCTATATGTCATTCCTGCGAAGGCAGGAATCCAGAAAAACACTTAAAATAAAAATTTACTATATAATTCGCTTAAATATTCTCTGGATTCCCGCTTTTAGCTAGAATGACATACTGCTGATTTATCGATCCACGCAACAAGAACACCTCGCAATGACGATTCCGGGAACCATGCAGCAACGCTAACGCCCTGCGGGAATGATATCTTCAGAGATTATTCCTTAAATTGAAGTCTATGTGTAATAACGCTTCCCCTCAATAACAAGGCTTTTATAATTTATGGCCTTAATAATTCAAAAATTCGGCGGTACTTCCGTCGCCAACATCAATAGAATAAACGCAATTATTCCTATAATTAAATCTGAGCTAACACAAAATAATCAGCTAATAGTGGTTGTTTCCGCTATGGCAGGGGTAACAAATCAACTAGTTACCTTATGTAATGAGATATCCTCTCTTGGCAATGCAAATCAACTGGCGGAATATGATGCTGCTCTTTGTAGCGGTGAAATGGTTACCGCTTCATTGCTTGCTTTAAGATTGCAGGAAGAAGAAATAAATGCTAGATCAGTATTCGCTTGGCAATTACCTATCATAACTAATAGTAATTATAGCAAAGCTTTAGTCGAATCAATATCTACATCCTTATTAAAGGAATGTATAAATTTAAATGTTATTCCGATAATTGCCGGTTTTCAAGGAATAAATTGCTTGGGTAGGCTATCTACATTAGGTAGAGGCGGATCGGATACTAGTGCGGCTTTAATTGCTGCTGCGATGAAAGCGGATAGATGCGATATATATACAGATGTTGAAGGGGTATTTACTGCCGACCCAAGAATTGTTCCCAAGGCAAAAAAATTAAATAATATAAATTTTGAAGAAATGCTCGAATTTGCCTCAAGCGGTGCAAAGATACTTCATTCTAGAGCTGCAGAAATAGTAAAGCGTTATCAAATACCTATGCGTGTTCTTTCTTCTTTTACTTCAAAAGTAAGCGGTACATTAATTACTTCAAAGGATAAAATTATGGAAAATAGAGTAATTACCGGTATTACGTCTAATAAAAACTTATTAAAAATATTAATAGAAAATCCAACAATAAGTTTTATCAAAACCGCCGGTATAATCGCCGCAAGCAATAGCCATATCGAATTAATGCAGGAAATTGCCCCGAAAAAACAATATAGTTTCATCACCGGCTTAGCTGATAAAAATAACTTACAAAATTTACTTACTAAGCTAAAGAAAAATAATCAAATAGGTAATTTTGTTTTTGATGTCGAAATCGCTATAGTGTCCATAATCGGTCACGGCATTAAAAATGATCATAGCTTACTTGAAACTATATTAGCTAATTTAGAAAAAGATAATATAACAATAAAAATGGTGCAAATATCAGAAATTAAAATTTCTCTCTTAATCAATGATCAAGATACCGAAAAAACAATCTGTAATTTACATAATCTCTTCGAAATATCAGGCACTATCTCTTAAATATAGTAAATTAATAACGGTGTTGTTGCATGGACAATGGCATTCGGTTAAGGATAAATTACGATGCAGGATACGGAAAGAGTACCAAAAATGAGGCATTTTTAAGTATACTTTCCCGTCGTTTGCAAAAAAGATTTGCAAACTCTAGCCTACGGCTCGCTCTCGTTGATGAGGTAGAGTAGAGGCAATAATAAATTACAGCACAGGCTCAACCACAGAACCACAATTTAAATTAAAGTAATAAGCAAGAATATAATTGACGTATGCCGCTATATATGCCACAATGGCGGATAATAACTAAATGGAGCTATATGCTATATTATGAGTACAGTAGATATTAGGTTACGTGTTTCGGAAGACGTAAAGGTTGAAGCAGAAGAAATATTTAAACAAATGGGTATGACTATGTCAGAAGCCATGAGGATATTTCTAAATCAATGTATAAATAGTGGCGGTTTGCCTTTTAAACCACACGCTAAGAGTCCCAATAAAGAAACATTAGACTCATTTAAGCAGGCAGAAAATGGAGAGTTTAAAACCCATAATTTAAATCAGTTTGAAAAATTTTTAGATGATATGGCTAAATGAAGCAAATTCGCTCTACTGTAATTTTTAATCGTGATTTAAAACGATTGGTTAAGAGAAGCAAAAATATAAAAAAAATACAAGCAATAGTAAGTATGCTTGTAAATAATACCCCCCTACCGGCAAAATACAGACCTCATAAACTTACAGGTGATCATTATCCAAAATGGGAATGCCATATTGAACCTGATTGGCTATTAATATACGAAGTAAAAGAAGATATAGTTATTTTATATCGCACAGGCACGCATGCTGACTTGTTTTAAAATAACTTACTAATTTTGTTATATTGTTAAGTAGATTCCCGCCTTTAGCTAGAATGACACAAAGTGTAAAACCGATCCATGCAATAATGCCTCCGCATTATCAAATATCCAATAAAATCAACCTCTAAAATATGAACAAGGCATATATACCACTAGCGGTTACGTATTATGACCAAATTTTATATAATTTGTTTTATTGGTACTTATTTATATATTAAACTTAATAATTTCTATATAAATCTCTTCTATTTACAGTTTATTATATATATATTAAAAAAATAAATTTTTTTTGGGTAGTGCAAAAGCCCCATTAGCTAATGGCTTATTTGGTGTTTATTTTTCCCCTCTTCTATATATTCCTTTACTCTCAAGGCTAGGCTTATATAATTTAAAAAGCAAAAGAATGACTCTTAAGAAATTAATAATTTAAAAAAGTGCTAGTTTTAATAATAATGTGATGATTCTTATAAACAAGTCACAATCAATATAGATAGGTAGGTTTAAAACTATAAATTCGTTTATTAGAAATAAATTTTTGTAGGTCTTCAATGTTTCTTAAAGGTAAATTTTACGGGAAAAAGTGATAATGAGCGATGTTAAAAAAGAATATTCAAAAGGAGAATATAGTGAGCATTTAAGAAATTTTATAAATAATACGCTAAAAGAAGACGGATTAAACTCATATGAATTAAGCAGAATTATGGGTTGCAGTGAAACGGTACTTGGAAGTTTTCTAAAAGGTGGTACAAAAACACTTAATAGCGGTACAGTCGTGGAACTAGCAAAGTATAAAAATGTTTCTTTAGATGAAGTATTAGGTAGGCAGGTTAAGGAATCGTTACAAGAAGTAAAAGTAAAAAATGAGAATATATTTAAAAAGGATGAACAAAAAATACTGGCATTTTTGAGTAAGTTAGCCCCTGAAGTACAACAATCACTTATGGAAATAAGAGAAGAGGCAAAAAAATTTAAATATAATAGCACCTCTAATAAAGAACTAAGTGAACAACATAAAAAGCCCTTTAAACCTACCGAGAGAACTCGTTAGATACAAACAGGCTCTTGTGTAAATAAGTGTGTCATGACGAGCGACTAAAGGCGTTGTTGCGTAGATCGAATTTTTGCAAAGCGTACGGTGTCATACCGTGGTCAAGCCCACTGCTGTACGAACGTTTAAATAAAGAGGTGAAAATTCTGTCATTCCGTGGCTACGACCACGGAATCCAGTCTATAATGTCATAAAAAGACTCTAAAATAAGCCTAATACTGCTTTATTTTTCTGGATGCCGTGATC
>JAJIYK010000061.1 GCA_020881235.1 Rickettsia endosymbiont of Oxypoda opaca
CCACGGAATCCAGTCTATAATGTCATAAAAAGACTCTAAAATAAGCCTAATACTGCTTTATTTTTCTGGATGCCGTGATCAAGTCACGGCATGACACAGCCTTTTCTTTAACGTTCGTACAACACAGGGTCAAGCCACGGCATGACACCATACTTATTTATATTAACTAATTCAGGATTTTAATGTTTTCTTTATTTAAAAAACTTTTCGGAACGGCAAATGACCGAGTCGTTAAAAAACTATTTTCAGAGGTCGGTAAAATTAATTCATTCGAGCCGATAATTCAAAAGCTTTCGGATGATGAACTTAAAAATAAAACGGCAGAGTTTAAACAGAAGCTAAAAGACGGCACTACGCTGGATGAAATTGCCTATGAGGCGTTTGCGGTCGTACGGGAAGCAGCAAAAAGAGTTCATGGAACAAGGCATTTTGACGTTCAGCTTATCGGTGGCTTGATATTGCATCGTGGCATGATTACGGAGATGCGTACGGGTGAAGGTAAAACTTTGACTTCTACGCTGCCGGTATATTTAAATGCACTACGTGGAAGGGGTGTACATGTCGTAACGGTTAATGATTATTTAGCAAAGCGTGACTCTGAATGGATGGGGAAAATTTATAATTTTCTAGGGATATCGGTTGGTTGTGTTGTTAGCGGCATCAGCGATAATTTAAGACGTGAAGCCTATAATGCCGATGTTACTTATGCTACCAATAATGAGCTGGGTTTTGATTATTTAAGGGACAACATGAAGTATAGTATGCAAGAAAAAGTACTTCGTCCCTTTGAATTTGCGGTTATTGATGAAGTCGATTCAATTTTAATAGATGAGGCGAGAACTCCGTTAGTTATTTCAGGTCCTGTTGACGATAATTCAGAGTTATATAGCAAAATTGATAAAATAATACGTAAGCTGGAGCAAGCCGATTATGAAAAAGATGAAAAATTAAAAACAATTAATTTAACGGAAAACGGTATTACTCATATTGAAGAGTTGCTAATTCAAGAAAATATTATAAAGCCGGTGTCCGGTTTATATGATTTTGAGAATTTAAGCCTAGTTCATTATGTTAACCAAGCATTAAAAGCTCATAACATGTTTACGATCGATGTGGATTATTTAGTACGTGACGGCAAAGTAATGATTATTGACGAATTTACCGGACGTGTTATGGATGGACGTCGCTATTCTGAAGGTTTGCATCAAGCTTTAGAAGCCAAAGAGGGAGTGAAAATTCAAAATGAAAATCAAACTTTAGCTTCAATTACTTTTCAAAATTATTTCCGTAATTACCCTAAATTATCCGGTATGACCGGTACGGCGATGACTGAAGCGTCAGAGTTAAAGGATATTTATAACCTTGACGTGGTTGCCGTGCCGACTAATAACAAAATCAGTAGAATTGACCTTGACGATGAAATTTACGGCACTAAACAAGATAAATATGACGCTATTTTAAAACTTATTAAAGATTGTTATGAGCAAGGGCAGCCGGTATTAGTCGGCACAGTAAGTATAGAGAAATCCGAAGAGATTTCTAATTTGTTAAATAAACATCAGATTATCCATAAAGTATTAAATGCTAAATTTCATGAACAAGAAGCTTTTATTATTGCCCAAGCAGGTCGGTTTAAGGCAATAACTATTGCTACAAATATGGCAGGGCGGGGTACTGATATTATGCTAGGCGGTAATCCGGAAATGCTAGTAGAGCAGCTAACAAAAGTAAATCCGTCACCTGAAAATTACGAAATGAAGATAGCCGAAATAAAGCAGCAAATAGCCGATGAAAAACAACGTGTTATCAATGTCGGCGGGTTGTTTGTAATCGGCACGGAAAGGCATGAAAGTCGCCGAATCGATAACCAACTAAGAGGTAGGTCAGGCAGACAAGGCGACCCAGGTACTACTAAATTTTTCCTATCCTTAGAAGATGATTTAATGAGGATTTTTGCCTCTGATCGTATTTCAGGAATTTTAAGGACTTTGGGGCTTAAAGACGGTGAAGCGATCCATCATCCGATGATTAGCCGCTCCTTGGAAAAAGCCCAGCAAAAAGTCGAAGGACATAACTATGAAATACGTAAAAATTTATTGCGTTTTGATGACGTAATGAATGATCAACGTAAAATAATATATGAACAACGAAACGAAATTATTAAATCTAAAGATAGTTACGGTTTTTTACAGATAACCACCAAAGAATTAATCAAAAAAATAATTTTAATATTTATGCCGGTAGGTTCTTATCGTGAAGATTGGGATTTAGAAAATTTGAGTTTAGAATTACATCGTATTTTTGCTATAAAATTTGACCAGAATCTAGTAAGCAAAAACGACGTAACCGAGGAAGAAGTTATAAAAATAGTTACGCAAACGGCAAATGAATTATATAAAGCAAAAGAAGAAACATATACTGCCGATTTAATGCATAATGCGGTAAAATATATTTTATTAACTACTCTTGATCAAGTTTGGAAAGATCATTTACATAGCTTAGATCATTTGAGACAAGGTATATCTCTTCGTGCTTATGCTCAAAAAGACCCGCTTAGCGAGTATAAAAGAGAGGCGTTTAATCTGTTTGAACAGATGTTAAATAATTTAAAAGAGTTATTTGTTCAAACTGTCTATCACTTTCATATCGATATTAGCCATATTCAAAAAGAGGATTTATCGCTTGAGCATAAAAAGCTACAAAAAAATATGCGAGAGAGTAGGGAAGATCCGGCATTTAGCAAATATAACGCTGGTAGTAGCGTAGAAACGGAATTAAAACCCGTCATCTCCCGCATCGATCCGCAAGAAAGAATTGCATCCGATCCGGCTAGTTGGGGTAGGGTATCACGTAATGAATTATGCCCTTGCGGTTCGGGTAAAAAATATAAATATTGCCACGGAGCGAATGAGTAGGCATTGCCCGCATGGCTCGAATTTTTGCAAGGCGTACGGTGTCATGCCGTGACTTGATCACGGCATCCAGAAAAAACCTTAATAAAAAGACTGGATGCCGTGATCAAGGAACTAGAATGACAAGGAGCGGTAAATAATGCCGCAAGAGAATAACATATAACCACAAAATTGTTGCTTTTTTACTCAAAACTGTCTAAAATCCCAAGGACTTTAGGCTAGGTAGCAAAGTGGTAATGCGGTTGACTGCAAATCTTCTATACGCCGGTTCGATTCCGGCCCTGGCCTCCATATGAATAGGTATACTGCTGTACGAACGTTGCAAAAATCGTCATTGCGAAGCCACGAAGGGCGTTGTTGCATGGCTCGAATTTTTGCAAAGCATACGGTGTCATACCGTGGCTTGACCACGGTATCCAGAAAAAACCTTAATAAAAAGACTGGATGCCGTGATCAAGGAACTAGAATGACACAACCTTTTTTCAACGTTCGTACACTAGTGAACGCTATGCAGGAATGACATATAGCACTTTTCTTGATCCATGCAACAACGCTGACAAGCCACGGAATGACAGAATTTTAAACGTTCGTACAACACAGGTACAAGCCACGGTATGACATCATACAATGACATCCAGGATGTGGGCTTGACATAAACCACAATTATTCAGGTCAATTGAGCAGTATATTATGGAATTTATCGAGCAGTTTCTCGAAATGATGTTAGCCGAGCGGGGAATATCAAAAAATTCCTTACTTAGCTATAAGCGTGATTTACTGGATTTTCAAGCCTTTTTGTCCCGGCAAAAAATATTAGAATTAAATACCGGTATCGAGAATGTTAGGGATTGGATTGAATATTTAGCAACTAACGGCTTGCAAGCTCGGTCAATTAATAGAAAAATATCCACTATCAAAAGCTATTACGAATTTTTAATTAGTGAAAACCAGACAAATTATAATCCTGTTTTGATGGTAGACTTACCGAAATATCAGGATAAACTCCCTTCTACCTTATCAATTCTAGAGATCAAAACTTTACTTAACTATTGCGAAAATAATCAAACTCCCGAAGGTTTACGGCTTAAGGCGATGATTCATTTGTTATATGCGAGTGGTTTACGTGTTTCCGAACTTGTTAGCCTTAAATTAAATGATATTTTAGTTAACAAACTTTCTTCTAACGTGAAAAAAATATTTTCCGTGTTGGGGAAAGGTAACAAGGAAAGAATGATAGTAATAAACGAGCAAGCTATTGCAAGTATTACAGAATATTTGAAAATTAGAGATATTTTTATTAATAAAAAATATCCTAAAAATATAGTTTATTTATTCCCTTCGGCGTCTAGTAGCGGTTATATGACTAGGCAAAATTTTGCTATTCTTCTAAAACAAGCGGCAATAAAAGCAGGGCTTAACCCCGAGAATATTTCTCCCCATGTTTTACGCCATA
Organism: Rickettsia endosymbiont of Oxypoda opaca; assembly: GCA_020881235.1. Taxonomy (GTDB): domain Bacteria; phylum Pseudomonadota; class Alphaproteobacteria; order Rickettsiales; family Rickettsiaceae; genus Rickettsia. Next base: position 4,366 of record JAJIYK010000061.1, read on the forward strand.
GTTTTGCTAGTCACTTACTTGAAGGTGGAGCGGATATCCGGGTTATTCAAGAATTGCTCGGTCATGCCGATATTAGCACCACGCAAATATATACTCACATCCAAACCAATCATCTAAAAAAGGCCCTTATGTGCCATCCTCTACAAATTTCCTCATCAAATTAAATTATTTTTTAAGAAGCACTATAAAAAAGTTGTTAATTTTTATTAACCTTATATAGTGCAAAATTCTATTTTAATAAAAAACGAGGAAATTATGATGCTAACACGAAATATAATTAGTAACATAGTTGCAGGAGAGGTAACTAAAGAGGATTTAATAGAGCTTAAAGATATTTTGGGAAAAACGTCACATGGAAAAGAAAGAAAAGCTTTTGTTAAGGCTTTAAATGAAGTTCTAGATAATAATAGTTTGCACGAATTAAATCATGCCGTAATGGAAAATGCTGTTGTCTTTTCTGATTGTGATCCAAGTTTTTTATGTCGTATCCCTGCCACTAAAATTTTTCAAGAATTACTTGTGTTAGAGGCAAAACGCCAAGGGGTGAAAGCAAAATTTGATGTAAACGGTAACTTAGAACCGTTGCAGCTGGAAGATATACCGCCTGTTATTTTGGATCATTATGCTACACTAAAAGAACACTTGTACAATAAAATAGAAGTAAAATTGTCTTTAGATTTAGATGTTAGAATAGCACAAAGTATTAATTTTATGGTGTATGGTCCTATTGTAAGAGAAAGTATTAATTATACCAAGCTATCAGATATAGCTCAATTTACTTTAGAGGCAGAAATTCAGAAAATCGACGGTAGTTATATTCAAGAGTTAAGCAAATCAGGAATTTCACAGTATATAGAGAAAGTTTTAAGAGAAACCGCTCTGCAAATTAATCCAATAAATAAAGATAAGACAGAAATTAAATCTATAACTGATAAAATTATTAAAGAAATTGGAAATGAGCTTAAAATAACTCCTAAATCAATAATTGTCGATTCAATAGAAAAATTAGAAGAGAAGTTTTTTCTAGATAATAAACAGAAAGAGAAAATTTTTATTAAATTGTCTTCTTGTTTAGGAAATATTGATAACATTCAATTAATAGAAAAAAAAGAAAAATTAATAAGCATAATCTCCCAGGAATTAGAAAATAATCGAACTAATTTTTCGAAAAAAATTAATATATTTTTGCCAAAATATTATAAAACTACTACCAAAAAATTAGAGGATATAGAAATGGAAATTATTAACCATATTGAAAAAGCAAAAATTTCTGAAGAAGTTTTTGAAGGGTTGCCTGATTGGTTAATTGAGGGGTTAAAGCAATGTTTTATAGGAGGAAAGACAGTAGAAAAGCATATCGAGCAATATAAGATGGAAAAAATTTCTAAAGAGTTGCCTGATTCGGTAACCGGTAGTGTAAAACAAAATCCGGGTGATAGTGGGATAGCAATGTTAGGAGAAAATCATCCTACTTACTTCGGGAACGAAGGAGCTTAAACATTTGCTTTTGTGTAAGATACAGCATAATTCATAAAGTTTGATATAAGCGAATTTTTTAGGACTCGCCTGTACTCACGTAGTTTATCTACGCTGCACAAGCTCGCCTTTAAATTAAGCTATTTTAGCTCTTTTTTGCTGCATAATTTAAATTTTGCTCACAGAGCCTAGCTATTTTCTTTAATTTATGTAAGGATTAAGTTATCTTAAAATACTAAAGCTTAAAACTATGCAAATAAAAGGTGAGTAAAAGTTATGATAGAAAAAGAAATAATAAATAGAATAATTGCAGGAGAAGTAACGGAAAATGATTTAATAAAGCTTAAAAATACTTTTGGTGCAAAAGCAAAAGAAAGAAAAGTTTTTATTAAAGTTTTAACTGCAAATTTAAGTGATGATGCTCTGCATAAGTTAAATCATGCAGTAATGGTAAATGCTGATACTCTTGTGCCTAATAATGATCCAAATTTTGTATGCCGTACCCCTGATACTAAAATTTTTCAGGAATTATTAGCGTTGGAAACAACACGTTTCGGCATGAAAGCTAAATTTGATGCCAAAGGTAACTTAGAACCGTTGAAGCCGGAAGATATACCGCCTGCTGTTTTGGATCATTATGCTACGCTACAAAAAAATTTTTATAATAAAAGAGATTCAAAAGATTCATTAGATAGTAGAATAGCACAAAGTATTAATTTTATCTTATATGCTCCTATAGTAAGAGAAGATGAAGCATATAAGAAACTAGACCCGTTAAGGGCTGCTCAAATAGAGGGAGAAATAGCAGAGCCTAAAGGAAAGTATACTAAGCAGTTAATCGAGTCTAAAGTTTCAAAGAAAGCTGTGCGGCAAACTAATGAACAAATGAATATTAAGGAAGATTCTATAATTGACAAATCAATAAAAAAATTAGAAGCAAAAAATGAAATATCAATAGATGATAAGCAGCGTAAGAAAATTATTAATAATCTATCTCCTCTATTAGAAAATATTTCTTCTAATAACTTGGAAAAAAATAAAGCTGAGTTAATAAATAAAATTTCTAAAGAATTAAATAATAAAAAGACCCTTTTTACAAAATTAGCTAATTTTGTCGGGATAAAACGGTATAAAATTTCTACAAAAAATTTGAAAGAGATAGGGAAAGAAGTAACTAATAAATATAAAAATACAGAAGGAGATGAATTTAATATATCAAAAGCAATGCAATTAGAAGCAGAAAATATTGCAAAAGAGTTAATAAATGCTACCGGTAATGAATATACACCGGCAAATGAGGGATTAAAATCAATAAGTAAGCTTAAAAAGTTACTAAAAACTCTTGATATACCGGAAGATAAAAAATCGAAAGTATTTATTATTACAGAGGAGCTAACAAGTTACATAGAAAACAGTTCTATGCTTCCTTCAGCTATTAAAGAACAACAGAAACAAAAAAGACAGCAAAGTAAATAGTGCTGGGTATAAATATAAGTTGAAGAGTTGTCTACCGTCATTGCGAAGCGGCATTGGTGTTGTTGCGTGGATTACAAAATGATTCCAATGTCATACCGTGGCTTGATCCTATGTTGTACGAACGTTAAAGAAAAGGCTGTGTCATTCTAGTTCCTTGATCACGGCATCCAGAAAAATAAAGCCATATTAGACTTATTTTAGAGCCTTTTTATGACGTTATAAAACTGGATTCCGTGGTCGGAGCCACGGAATGACAGAATTTTTACCTCTTTATTAAAACGTTCGTACAACAC
>JAJIYK010000062.1 GCA_020881235.1 Rickettsia endosymbiont of Oxypoda opaca
AACTATCGGTGTAAGAGGAATATCGAGATAAAAAGAGGCTATTACCCCGCAAAAATTCATAAATACCGAAACTATTATTGAGTAGATAATCATCTGCAAAGGAGTGCGGGAAATAAATCTTGCAGTCATAGCCGGAATTAATAAAATCGCCGTTACCATTAGTGCTCCGACTATTTTTATAGTAGAAAATACCGATAAAGAAAGAAGAAGCAAAAATAGTAATTCAATTGTTTTAACCTGTATCCCTCTTATTACCGCAATGTCCCTATTAATAATAATCAAGATAATCTGATTATAAAAATACCCTATAAAACATATAATTAGCACTAACATTATAGATAATAATGTTAGATCACTAAGCGATACTAGCAAAATATCTCCAAATAATAAGTTAATAATGTTATTCTGGCTAGAACTGAGATAATTTATAATTAATGCCAAAGATAACATAAAACTTGATATTAGGCTTATAACGGCATTTCTTCCGGAATAATTTTTTAGAATAAAAACAAAAATTGCAAAAAAAACAGCAACTGCCATGCCGGAATATATTAACGGAAAGTTAGCAATAATACTGACACTTGCCGCAAGAAAACTAGCATGAGCAAGACCGTCGCCGAAATAAACGTATTTCTTCCATAAAGCAATACAGCCAAGCGGTGCGAAGATTAGACTAATTAAAATTAACGCTAGTATTATTGAAAGCATTTTAAATTAATATATGACAAAGGATAAAAAATAGCAGATAATGAGACGCTAATAAACCTTTAATCCGTGAATGTTAACAAAAAATATCTATTATGTCTTCGATTGATAAAAAAGAATTAGAGAAATTTGCTAAGATTTCGCATGAATGGTGGAATGAAAAGGGAGAATTCGGTGTTTTGCATCGAATAAATCCTATTCGTTTGGATTATATAATAGATAAAATAACATCACATTATAATATTGAAAAATCTACCTTATCTTTTTCGGGGTTAAACATCCTTGATATCGGTTGCGGCGGTGGGCTGATTAGTGTACCGCTGAGTAAGTTAGGTTTTAACGTTACCGCTATTGATGCGTTAGAAGGTAATATTAATACGGCTAACGATTACGCTAAAAAGAATAATTTAACGATAAATTACCTGCACTCAACAATAGAAGAATTACCGGATAGTAAATTATATGATGTAATAATTTGCTTGGAAGTTGTAGAGCATATTGATAATGTCCCGGCTTTTATGCTCAATCTGACAAAATTAGTAAAGCCGGGCGGCATGGCAATAATTTCAACGATTAACCGCACTAAAAAAGCTTATTTATTGGCTATAATAGCTGCAGAATATATATTAAACTGGGTGCCAAAAAACACGCATGATTATAGTAAATTCCTAAAACCGTCGGAGATTTACGAAATGTTAAAGCCTCTAGATATGGAGATAAAAGAGCTAAAAGGTTTAGTATTTGATATTGCCGATAATGAATGGCAATTAAGTGATGATATAGACGTGAATTACTTTGCATATTTAGGTTCTGTGCGGTCTTAACTTAAGCGGTAAATGTCAAAAGCATCACCCTGTGGCTTGGGCGTTGTTGCATGGATCATAATTTACCGTATTATGGTTATTACAAGTATGATGTCATACCGTGGCTTGACCACGGTATCCAGAAAAAACCTTAATAAAAAGACTGGATGCCGTGATCAAGGAACTAGAATGACATCGTACGCTTTGCAAAAATTCGAGCCATGCAACAACGCCTATGGCTTGCAAGAATAATATCGAATTATAAAAATAAACAAATTAAATATCCATGAACAAAAATATAATTACTAGATTTGCTCCCTCCCCTACCGGTTTCTTACATATAGGTTCGGCAAGAACAGCGTTATTTAACTATTTATTTGCTCGGCATCACGGCGGTAAATTTTTTCTGCGTATTGAGGATACAGACAAAGAAAGATCAACAGAAGAAGCAGTTACAGCTATATTTTCAGGGCTTAAGTGGCTTGGCTTAAATTGGGACGGTGAAGTTATATTTCAATCAAAACGCAATGAACTATACAAGGAAGCCGCTTTAAAATTGTTAAAAGAAGGGAAAGCCTATTATTGTTTTACTTCGCAAGAAGAAATAGAGCAGCAGAGAAAACTAGCTATAGAGAATAAACAGCATTTTATTTTTAATAGTCCTTGGCGTGATAGCGATCCTGTTACTTACCCAACTGACAAAAAACCGGTGATACGGCTTAAAGCTAATAGAGAAGGTAATACTATAATCCATGATACCTTGCAAGGGGAGGTAGTAATTGAAAACTCCCATATTGACGATATGGTGTTGCTCCGCACCGATGGCAGTGCTACCTATATGCTAGCGGTGGTGGTGGATGATCATGATATGGGCATAACTCATATTATCAGGGGCGACGATCATTTAACCAATGCTGCTAGGCAAATTGCCATTTACGACGCTTTTAATTGGCAAATACCTTCTATGACTCATATACCTCTAATCCACGGTGCAGACGGTGCTAAATTATCTAAAAGGCACGGTGCACTCGGGATTGAAGCTTATAAAGAAATGGGCTATTTACCGAATGCTTTATGTAATTATCTATTAAGACTCGGTTGGGGGCATGGAGATGATGAAATTATTAACCTAAAACAAGCTATAGAATGGTTTGACCTTGACGGGCTTGGTAAGTCACCTTCCAAGCTTGATTTTGTTAAGATGAATAATATCAACGCACATTATTTACGGAAGCTTGATGATGATAGTTTAATTTCAATGGTTACCGAAATTTTACAGAAAGATTATATAATTAATGAACAAGAAATAAACTATATCAAGCAAGCTTTGCCAAGCTTAACGGTTAGAAGCGAAACTTTAATCGACCTTACAAACCTCGCTAAAATTTATTTAGTTAATACACCTATTAATTATTCAGAAGAAGCAAAAGCAATAATAAAGGGATGCAATCGTGATTTGATTAATCAGGTAATAACCGAGCTAGAAAAGATTGATAATTTTAACAAAGATATATTACAAAATAAATTTAAAGAAATAGCAAAATCTCAGAACTTAAAGCTTAATGAGTTGATGCAGCCGATTAGGGCTTTAATGACCGGTATGACTGCCTCCCCGGGAATATTTGAAATGGCCGAGATTTTAGGGAAAGCAAATAGTTTAGCAAGGTTAAATGCTTTCGCTGTCATTCCCATATAGATATGGCGTTGCCGCATGGCTTCGCCATGACGATTCGGGCAAGTTCTAGAGCCATAAGAATTTTAGTTATACAATCTTTTTGACACAAACTACAACTAGTAATTATGTTATTATTTTAGAAAATAACTTAATTTTCTTGATTATTTTTATTATTTTGTTAATATGCAAACCGTTAATGATGTTTAAACTCCATTATTGATTGCAAAATAGTCTATTAAATTTCAACTACAATAACAAAAAACTACTGTTTTTTAGAGTTAAGTTCAATATTTATTACTTCTTTCTAATTAATTTAATAGGTTACTCAATAATGTCATAAACGGAGTTAAAAATGACCGATAAAAATAAAGTTGATACAAGTTATTATGATGCAATAATAGAGTCAAATGATTTAAGCAGAATGAATGAAGTAGTAAAATATTGCGATGAAAAATTAAAGCTTAATCCTTACGATATAGTTACATTATATCGTAAATCCGAAGCATTAGAAGCTTTGGGGGAAATAGAAGACGCAATGGAGGTATTAAAAAAAGCTCTTGTTGCCGTTGCTAAATTAAGTAAAGAAGATAAAGAAAGCGTATAATAATTAAAAATTCGTGTCATGCCGTGGTCAAGCCCTGTGTTGTACGAACGTTTGAGAACGTTCATAGAACTGTGTCAAACTAGAAAGCTCTTCCAAAATTTAGCCTATTGGGAAAGTAAATATCTAGCTGGGAAATTGTCAGTGCCCAATTTGATACTGGCATGTTCCATTTAGCTGTTATCTGTTTTATAG
>JAJIYK010000063.1 GCA_020881235.1 Rickettsia endosymbiont of Oxypoda opaca
AATGAGTTGATAGAGATTATTGCCGGTGCGGAAGCTGTATAGCCTGTTTCTGTTGTTCCTGCGAAGGAGCGTTGTTGCATGGCTCGAATTTTTGCGAAGCGTACGGTGTCATGCCGTGACTTGATCGCGGCATCCAGTCTTTTTATTAAGATTTTTTCTGGATACCGTGGTCAAGCCCTCTACTGTACGAACGTTTAAATAAAGAGGTGAAAATTCTGTCATTCCGTGGCTACGACCACGGAATCCAGTCTATAATGTCATAAAAAGACTCTAAAATAAGCCTAATACTGCTTTATTTTTCTGGATACCGTGGTCAAGCCACGGTATGACACAGCCTTTTCTTTAACGTTCGTACAGCAGTGGGTCAAGCCACGGTATGACACCGTACTTGTAATAACCATAATACGGTAAATTATGGTCCACGCAACAACACAGCTACAAGATACGGGGTGATGGGGATTAGGTTCATTGAGTTAACGTTTTACATTTACATAAGTTTAAGGGCAGAAAAATGACAAAAAATATCGGTAAAATCACTCAAGTTATTTCAGCAGTAGTTGACGTGAAATTTACAAATATCAGTAAATTACCGCCAATTTTAAATGTCCTTGAGTGCTATAACGATGATCAAAAATTAGTGCTAGAAGTAGCACAGCATATCGGTGACGATACGGTGCGCTGTATTGCAATGGACTCAACGGAGGGACTTGTGCGAGGGGTAGAAGTAACCGATACGGGTACGCCTATTCGTATACCGGTGGGCATTGAAACTTTAGGCAGAATTATCAACGTTACCGGTCAACCGATTGATAATAGGGGAGAAATCAAAACTGAAAATTATTCTTCTATCTATAAAGAAGCTCCGGCTTTCACCGACCAATCAACTGATAGAAATATTTTAGTAACAGGAATCAAGGTAGTAGATTTACTAGCACCTTATACAAAAGGCGGTAAAATTGGTTTATTCGGTGGTGCAGGAGTAGGAAAAACTGTGCTGATAATGGAGCTTATTAATAATATAGCTAAGGCACACGGTGGATATACGGTATTCGCCGGAGTGGGCGAGCGAACCAGGGAAGGAAATGACCTTTATAACGAAATGATTGATGCCGGCGTTATTAATCTTGAAGAGCCACGAAAATCGAAAGTGGCACTAGTTTACGGTCAAATGAACGAGCCACCGGGTGCCAGAGCAAGGGTAGCTTTAAGCGGGCTGACCATTGCAGAAAGTTTTAGAGATATGAATGAGGGGCAAGATGTATTGTTTTTTGTCGATAATATCTTTCGTTTTACTCAAGCTGGTTCGGAAGTATCGGCACTTTTAGGGCGAATTCCTTCAGCGGTCGGTTATCAACCGACTCTGGCAACGGATATGGGGGAGCTACAAGAGCGTATTACTTCTACTAAAACCGGTTCTATAACTTCGGTGCAGGCTATATATGTACCGGCGGACGATTTAACCGATCCGGCTCCCGCTACTTCTTTTACGCATTTAGACGCTACAACGGTATTAAGCCGTCAGATCGCCGAGCTAGGTATTTACCCCGCTGTCGATCCGCTTGATAGTAATTCTCAAATACTCGATCCGGTAATTGTCGGGAAAGAGCATTATGAAGTTACACGGAAAGTACAACAGATTTTACAAACTTATAAATCGTTGCAGGATATTATTGCGATTTTGGGCATGGATGAGCTATCGGAAGAAGATAAATTAATCGTTGCTAGAGCCAGAAAAATACAAAAATTTTTATCTCAACCGTTCCATGTAGCGGAAGTATTTACCGGTGCTGAGGGGAAATTTGTAAATTTGGCAGATACTATTTCAGGGTTTAAAGCTTTAGTAGAAGGCAAATATGATGACTTGCCGGAAGCCGCATTTTATATGGTTGGAACTATTGAAGAAGCTATAGAAAAGGCTAAAACTATTAAAGGGGAAGTTAAAAATTAATTCTTAATTTACCGTATTATGGTTATTACAAGTATGATGTCATACCGTGGCTTGTACCTGTGTACGAACGTTAAAGAAAAGACTGTGTCATGCCGTGACTTGATCACGGCATCCAGTCTTTTTATTAAGGTTTTTTCTGGATACCGTGGTCAAGCCACGGTATGACATTGGAACCATTTTTTGAGCCATGCAACAATGCCAACATTCCTCGACTTTTTAACTTACGAGCAGTATACTAACTTTATACTAACATTTTTACATTAATTCTAATGATTACATTATTTGACGTTACGATTTTTGCAATTATTACTATTTTCTCATTCATTGGGTTATATCAAGGAATAATAGGTTTTATCTTTAGAGTGGTAGGTTTTACTGCTTCTATAGCCCTTACCTATTTTTTGTATCCATATGCGTTAGAAATAATCCATAAATATACCGACAATGAAATTATAGGAATAATTTTTGCTGGTGTTGCATCATATATTATTTCTTTAATTTTATGTATTTTTATAACCTATAAATTCCTTGCCGTAATTTCTTTTATGAGAGGGGGGCTTGTTGATAAATCTTTAGGATTACTATTAGGGTTCGCTATCGGTATTATTATCTCGACTATTTTATTTCTTATTACGGCAATGTTTACTTCTACTAGCTATTTAAAAAGCGAAACTTTTGAAGGCTTTATACAAAGTAACGATAATAATAAATATTCGGGTATATTAGAAAGGTCTTTAACTACCGGTTATTTAGATGAAATAAGTAAAAATATTATAATAATAGTGCCGCCAAGTAGTTTAAAATCAATTGAAATATTAAATAATAAAGCTTCGGATAGTTCCAAAAATACTGTACATAAAACATTTAAAAGTAAGAACTCCGGAACTAATCACGAGTTTTCAGAGGATCTACAAGATGAGCTTGACGGAATTTCCTCGCATATAGATGATGAATAAGTTTCGCAAAAAGTAAATTCATGAAATTATATAGTTTTGCCGAGCATCTTTCAGAGTTAAAAACTCGATTATTTAGAATAATCGCTATTTTTATTGTTACTTTTATTATTTGTTATTATTTTAGCGATAATATATATAGTTTTTTATTACGACCTTTAGCAAAATTAAGTCACGATAATTTAAGGAATATCATTTATACCGGTCTTACCGAAGCATTTTTTACTTATATAAAACTTTCGGCTTTTTCTGCCTTGCTAATTATCATTCCGGTTATAGCAATTGAATGCTATTTATTTGTTAAACCCGGCTTGTATTCGCATGAAAAAAAAATTATCGCCCTTCTTCTTTTTATGTCTCCCGTTTTGTTTTGGGGCGGAAGTATTTTTGTATTTTATTTTGTAATGCCGAAAGCATGGATTTTTTTCCTTAGTTTTGAAAAACGTGATATAATAGTACCGATAATACTAAAAGCAAAAATTAGTGAATATCTAAATTTAGTAATTCAATTAATTATTGCATTTGGCGTAGCTTTTCAATTACCGATTGTTATTATAATATTGAATATATTAAAAATAATAAAGGTAAGCACGCTGCAGAATAAAAGGAGACTTGCTGTGGTAATTAACTTTATTATTGCCGGAATATTAACACCGCCGGATGTGTTAAGTCAATTAGCTCTTGCAATACCGCTGCTTTTATTATATGAAATTTCAATTATAGTATGCCGCTTTATAGAAAAAACCGAAAAAATAACCAAGGAAATTAAATGTTAAGTATTAAATGGATTAGAGAAAATAAAAATATCTTTGACGACCTCTTAAGAAAAAGGTTCATTGAGCCGATGTCGGATAAAATTGCTAAATTAGACGAAGATAAGCGAAAAATAACAAATTTAATTCAAGAATTTCAACATGCACGTAAAACAAAATCCAAAATTCTTGGAGGTATGGATCCTAAGAACGAAGAGTTTAAAAGCATAAAACGTGACGTTGAACATATAAATGAAAAGCTAGAAGAGCTTAATCTTGATTTAAATAATAATACCGAATTAAACGACATATTAAATATGCTACCGAATATACCGGAGGAAGAGGTTCCATACGGTATTGACGAAAGCATGAATAAATTAATACGAACCCACGGCGAAACAAAAACTTACCCATATAGCAAACAACATTTTGAATTAGGTGAAAAACTAAAGCTAATGGATTTTGAGCAAGCAGCTAAAATGTCCGGCAGTAGATTTGTAATATTAAAAGGGGATTTAGCAAAATTAGAGCGTGCTTTAATTAATTTCATGATTGATACTCATACTAGCGAGTTCGATTTTGTTGAAGTTTCACCGCCGGCGTTAGTTCGTGACATAGCAATGTATAATGCCGGTCAATTACCTAAATTCGCCGATGATTCTTTTGAAACTACTAACGATTATAGACTTATACCGACTGCAGAAGTGCCGCTAGTGAATATGGTGGCCGATAGCATTATCGCACGTGAAAAATTACCGATCCGTTATGTTGCTCATACGCCGTGCTTTAGGTCGGAAGCAGGCAGCAGCGGCAGGGACACTAGAGGGATGATTAGGCTACATCAATTTAGTAAAGTTGAATTAGTAACAATTACCACACCCGAAGAATCAAAACGTGAACATGAGCATATAACTAATGCCGCCGAAGCAATTTTGAAAAAGCTTGATCTATCTTATCGTGTTATGCTACTTTGTACTGGTGATATGGGATTTTCAGCACAAAAAACTTATGATTTAGAAGTATGGTTGCCCGGTCAAAAACAATATCGAGAGATTTCCAGCTGCTCCAATTGCGGAGATTTCCAAGCTCGAAGAATGAAAGCACGATATAAAGAATTCGGTAGCTCGGAAACTACTTTTGTTCATACTTTAAATGCTTCCGGTTTAGCGGTAGGACGCACGATTATAGCCATTTTAGAAAACTATCAAAATGCAGACGGTTCTATAACGGTGCCGGACGTTTTAGTGTCTTACATGAATGGATTACAAAAAATTTCTATAGATGAAGAATAAATTGTTTTGTTAACGCTAAATATTAAGGTAAGATTTTAAAGTTGGAAAAGGATATAATATTGCAGGAGTAGTTAAAGCGTTCTTGATATTATTTCTGCTACCGACTATGTCATTCTAGGCGGGATGCCCTTGGTGTTTTGCATGGCTCGAGTTTTTGCAAAGTGTACGGTGTCATACCGTGGTCAAGCCACGGTATGACACCGTACTTGTAATAACCATAATACGGTAAAATCGAGTCACGCAACAACGCCAATGCCGTGCGGGAATGACATCGAAAATCTGAGCCACACGAGCAACACCTTACTAGCAGTATAATTTATAGGTATCATTTGTGTTTAGTGATCTAAGAAAAGTTGATAAGGATATATATAATAATATTGCGAAAGATTTTATACCTATCGCATGTCATTATAACGAAAATACTTTGCTTACTAAAGATGGGAAATTACTACAAATTATCCAAATAAACGGTCTTAATTCAGAAAAAATTAGCGATAAATTATTTAATTTACGTGAGTTAGTCCGCTCTTCCATAAAAAAAAATATAACTAATCATGATTTTGCATTTTGGGTACATACGGTACGTGAAAAACAAAATTTAGACGATCCTACTTTATATAAAAAATTACTATCCGCTAACATCCATGAGTTGTGGCAAAAGAAAAATTACTGGCACGATAAATTTGTCAATACCTTATACATATCAATAGTCTATGATTCAACGAAAATTAAAATTAATAATCTTAATTCGTTAATAAACTCCTTATCCTCTAAATTAATAGTCGATTTTGAAACTACATATTTAGATAATGCTTTTCAAAAATTAAATAATATTGTCGATAATATCCTTTCAGACTTACAAGAATTCGGTGCAGAAAAATTAGGAATAATATTTGAAGGAGATAAATCTTTTTCTGCTCCTATGTATTTATTTAATCGGATAGCTAATCTTAGCGATGATTATTGCTTAGTACCGATAACTGATTTATCTAGTGCTTTGGGGAAAAGTAAGTATGCGGTCGGCAATGATAAAATTACGGTTATTGATAATGAAGCAAATCAACAATTTATTTCCGTCCTTTCAATAAAAGAATATCAGGAAACCCCTTCTACCGCTCTGGATAAGTTTCTTCAATTGCCTATCGAGCTAATAATAACGGAAATATTTTATTTTATCAATAAAAAGCAAATAATCTCAGCTCTAAAAGATCAAGATTATATTTTAAAAATTAGCGGTGACGTGGAGCTTAGTAAATATAAAGGAATTAATAAAATAATAGAACTACCTGATTCATCAAATCAGTTTTGTAATCAACAAATTTCTATCGCCGTTATAGAAAATGATCTGACAAAGCTTTATAAAGCTACTGCTAAAGCATCTACTGAACTCTCTAAGCTTGGCATTGTTCACGTAAAAGAAGATATCAACCTTGAACAAATATTTTGGGCACAATTACCGGGTAATTTTGCATTTATACGAAGAATGACGCCGACAATTTTAGAAAATATTGCAGCTATGGCGGCACTTCATAATTCGCCGCTCGGTAGTCAATATAGCCCTTGGGGTAAAGCCTTAACTTTACTTAGAACAGAGAAAGGCACTCCCTATTTTATGAATTTTCATGATAAAACCGGCAAGGGACATACTTGTATTTTCGGAACAGGAAAAACCGGGAAAACCGTATTATTAAATTTTTTAATATCTGAAGCTACAAAATACAATCCAACAATAACTTATATTTCCAATAACAATGATTCTAAAATTTTTATCGAAGCACTTGAAGGCAAGTGGGTTGAGCCGGAAAAAGAATTTTTTAATCCTTTTTTATTAGATAATACGGAAAAATCACAAGCTTTTATTCAAGAATTTCTAAAAATAATATGTAATCATTATGTTACTCCGCTTACTGAAGTGGAAATATCTTTTTTGCAAAAACTAAAAGATAAAATTCTTTCAACGGAAAAAGAAAATCGGAATTTTTCTACAATTTTAAAATCAGAAGATTTTAGCATAGAAGGCGGAGAGCAAATACGCATCAGACTACAGGATTTTCTAGAAGGCGGATTATATAGCGGAGCATTTGACGGTTCAGTGCTTAATATATCAGAGGGAAGTATAACGGGGTTAAATTTATATAAATTTTCGGAAGAATATTTTACAAAACAATTTTATCCTACGGAAAGGAAATTTTTAGAACAATTTACTATAAATTTAACTAAGCATCAAAGTGTTTGTGCCGGCTTAGTATATGCCCTTGCTTATCATTTAACTTTAGTCGGGACAGCTCCAAAAATATTTGCAGCCGACAATCTGGATAAGTTTTATAAACCTGAAATTTATTATGATACTATAAATTTGATTTTTGATAACCTAGCTCAAAATAACGGTATTATGGTAAGTAATTTTGATTTTATTTATCTTAAATCATCACCTGACCGTATCTTGCAAAAATGGTTAGATTTAATTAATACTAAAATTATTTTATCGTCCGACGTAAAAATTGAAGATTTGGATAAAATTTTAGGCTTGAATAAGTCGGAAATATATAAATTATCACAATTTGTTCTTTCTTCAAGAATGTTTTTAATCAATAAAGACGGTGAGTCTATTGCCTCTGAGCTTAGTATAGCTGCATTGATAGGAATAGTCCGAATTTTATCGAGCAAAACTAAGGAATTGGATATTTATCGGGAGATATTAGAAAAATACCAAGGTCCTCCCGATAATTGGCTTAATTATTTATATAATGCATTAAATACGGTATACTAGGTTCTATATTGTTCCTGCGGAGGCACAGGCATTGCTGCATGGTTCATAATTTACCGTATTATGGTTATTACAAGTATGGTGTCATACCGTGGCTTGACCACGGTATCCAGAAAAAACCTTAATAAAAAGGCTGGATGCCGTGATCAAGTCACGGCATGACACCGTACGCTTTGCGAAAATTCTATACATGTAACAACGCCTAGGCTTTCCGGCAATGACGTTTAATGAGCCATGCAACAATGCTGATGCCACGCAGGAAGCACATCAAGGCAGGAATGAAATTGTGATATATTATCCATTAAACCTGTATTATTTAGAGTTTCAAAAGTGTTAAAAAAATATTACTTAGCCTTATTGCTTTTAATTTTTTCTTGTAATGCAGTGGCATCTGTATGGGGTGATATTGGCGATTGTTTGTCCGATCCTTGCAATTGCGGTCAAGGTGATAGAACTGAAACTTGGAACGCCGGTACTGTAAATGAAGTAAAAAAAACCTTTAAACCTGGTAGTTTATGCCCTCCTTGGAATAAAAGCGACGGACGTGATGAAGATACTTGTTTATTACAATATGATCATCCGGACACATTCATTGGTTTTTATTTAAAAAGATGTGCCGAAGCAACAGCTAGCAGTAGTTATTTTTCGCCAAAGATTCGTATACGAATTCAAAGTTGTGATGCAGCTGCCTGTTGGAGTCAATCCTCTACCTTAAATTGGGACGGTGAATGTGTGTTATGGACTACCGGTTACGTTCTACCTTTAACTCGAATTTGTGCACGTGTTGCAATACCCGAAACGCCACCGCCGCCCGGATTAAATACTCAAGGCAACCCCGCTGATCCCGGTTATACCGTAGGGAAACATCTAAATGAAGTCGGTTATGTGGAAGATGATGAGACAATTACCGGCGTAGACGGAGTAGCAATTACACTTCAATCTCCTAAACTTTGTGCTTATAGCGATCCGGGACTAGCCAACCTTGTTTCGGATTCAGGAGTTAATACCGATGCAATGGACTGGCATTGGAATAGTCAGCCTTTGCATAAAACTACGGACCTTAGCCCTATTGCAAAAGTATTAAAATTTTTAGTCGATACTGCCGGCGGTGCAAATCTACCAAATTTACTTGGCAGTTTATTAGATATGATGGGGGCAGAAAATTCTGAAATTTTAAAAGTTTTTAAAACAGTATTTAAAGCAATAGGAGAAATTTTTAATTTTTTTCCAAGTTTGATAATCAAAGTTATAAAAGTATTCGGATCATTAAATAGTGCTGTAGATAATTATTTATTCGGCTGCGTACAATTACCCTTCGGACCTTATCCTCCACCATTTTGTCCATCATTGAATGAACTTACCGTTAGCCCGCTTCTTCATAATATTTGTAGCCAAAAAAATTCCGACGGTACATTTAATCAGTCTTCGGCTATATCACCTTGTGTGGTCTCAAATGTAGCAAATAATGTTATTAATAATACTGTACGGGTTAGCTTTAATAATCTCGTTCCGCTGTGCAGCGGGGCAAGTCCTGATCTTACGACGTGCATTGAGTTAAAAAATATAGAACCGTTTTCTTCAGCCCAGGGTGCTCACATAGCTACTACCTATACGGATTTAATAAAAGCCTGTAGTTCTGCAACAGCGGGTACTCCATGTGTTAATACTGCCATCCCTCTATCCTGTAGCGTAACGGCAAACGGTTGCAACCAAGGCTTTAGAATTGTATATTCTCAAAAAATAGGTACTAGCTCCACCCCAAGTGATTATTATATAAGTGATTTACCTGACTGCGGTACAGCAAAGGCAAATAATTCTACTACCTGCCAAGAAATATGGGGAGTTAATATTGGCGAATTTATTGATATAAGCGTAAAATTCCCTATGGTTCAAAATCAAACTGACTTAACACCATTGCAACAAACTTTTTCATTAAAAGATAATAACAACAAGGCAAGAAATTTTTATGCCTCAATTGTTAACAAGGCTACCGCTCAACAATCTCCTGCAGATATTTGCGTATTTGAATCGGCTAGTTTAGTAGATTGTCAAGCAAGGGTGGATAAGGGTTATAGTCTTGTTACGTACAAATGCGGGGAACATGCAGGGCTTAATTGTCCTAATAATACTTATTATACACCTCAATTCATTGCTTCAATGCAAGTAAGAGACGATAGCAACAATATTTTAGCAGAAACCAATACTATTGTTACACCTCTGTCCTTTACAGGTAGCCCTAATTCTACGGCAATAGAAACTATCGCAACACTCGCTGGATATGAGTTTAGTTCTTCCGTGGCATATATTCCTGCGATACCGCCGAAAAGTCCAGCCGATAAATATATTGCTATGCCTTTTTCAGGTCCTAATTCTCTGAATCAATCAACTATTTATGGAACATATAAAAATAATGAAACACCCTATGACGCTAGCGGACAAGTTAACCCTAATGCCGTATATTTAAAATACCTGGAATATATAAACGGTAAATATATTCAAGGAGGAACACATGCTTGCTTAATGCCGAAAGATTTTCAACATTGCGTTCCTATGATACCGCCATCAAATCCAAATATTCCAACACCGCCACAAAATACTCAAATTAATTGTACGCTTGCTAAGTTAACAGAATCCGATACGGTTGATTGTAAAATCTTTCAAGATAAATCTATTTTATATCCAAATCTTGGAATATGTCAGGGTGATATAAGTAGCTGTACCCAAAAAGAAGTTGTAGCTGGTAATAAAGGCAAGGGTATTACGATTTATAGTTGCGGAATTACTAATTGTTATACTAATAATGACAAGGCTAATACTCCCGTATGCGTTCTAAGTAGGGATTATCAAAATAGGATTTATCCGGCTCCTGATAAAGGTCCTATATTAACCGATTCACAATATTACGCTGTTAAATACGATAAAAATAACAATTATATTGTTCCCGGTAGCGACCAAACATATACATTAGCAGTCGCCGATGTCCGGGATAAAACCTCTCAAGAATTAAATCTTTGTGTGCCGATTTTAGGAATCTGCTCAGCAATTACTACTCCTTCAAATGATAGCGGTAATGCTACCTGGCCTGAAACCGATATAGGAGATTTAGCTAAAGGAACATGTAAGCCTGATTGGATAACCATTGATCCAAATAAACCGTTAGAACGTTATTGCTTATCAAATTTTGATAGCAAAACCGTGGCTTTTGAAAAGCTAGCTCCTGATGTTGGGTGTAGAGAATCTAAAGGTATTACTATTGAAGACCCGGATAGTAATTTTCCTGAAAATGTTGACTCTTCAAATCAATATGATAATTCTAGTAAAATCGGCAGCTTTACTTTAAATAAAGAACCGCAGGATAACGGTGCTTTTCCTGAGGATGTAATAATAACTCAAGGCTTGTATCACGCAATTTATAAGTTTGAAATTGATTCCGTTATAGATGATATAGAATATTTTCAGATAAAAAAAGTAGCCTATGATGATTGTGTTTTAATAAAAATTAATGATCAGAAAGTTTTAAGTGAACCTACTGATGTTAACGATTTTAATCTTAATACATGTAACGGCGGAAAAGACCAAGGAAACGTTAGATTTACTACAAATGTACCGATTGATGTAAAAAGTAAATTAAAACAAGGCACAAATACGATTTCTTTTCAACTAGGCGTCATAGGAAAAGGAGGATTATATTATCATATGGAATATAAAATGCGCAGATAATATTACTTATCTTTAAGGCAGGTTAATAGTGATTCGTATTTGATAAGATCAGTTTTAATAATATTTATTTTCGTAATATTTGTTTCATTATTTATATTATTTTTAAGATTAGCTATTTCTTCCGATATCTCAACTTGACTAAGCTTTGTAACATTGACAGCAAATTCAGTTACTATATTAACCTCTACGCCAGTTACTTCCGCCATACCTTTATAAATGAAATAAATAGTATCTTGCTCGCTAAGGTTATTTATAAAAATCTTTACTAACCCCGGGTTTAAACTAGCTATTAAAGGAGCATGATTAGGTAGTACGCCAAATATACCTTCCTCCCCCGGCATTGTCACCATTTTAGCCTTGGCTTCAAAGACAATATTTATAGGCGTAATTATTTTAAGGGTAATTGTTTCATTCATTTTGATATAATTTATTTTTGTTATGCAGGACTTCTATGTCATTTCCACACGCTAATAGCGTTGTTGTGTGGCTCGAATTTTTGCAAAGCGTTCGGTGTCATACCGTGGCTTGACCACGGTATCCAGTCTTTTTATTAAGTTTTTTTCTGGATGTCGTGGTCAAGCCACGGTATGACACCGTCCGAGTTTGCGTAGTATACAACACACTATAAATATAAACGATAATATTATTAACTTCTATTGAATAATTTAGTCTATTGCATATATATTATAATCAAATGAGCTAAATTAAAATAAAGAAATTAAATTATTATGAGTGAGAAGGTTTTTTATAATTTATCGGGTAAGACCTTAGTTGCTACGCCTTATGTCATTAAAGAAGGGATGTTCCATAAATCTTTAATTTATATGCTATCTCATACAAAGGAAGGAGCGATAGGACTAATATTTAATCGTTTAGTAAATTATATAGAATTTAAATCATTTTTTAAAATAAAAAGTGATGCAATAGACGATAATGTCATGATACCAATATATCTCGGTGGACCGGTCGAACATGAAAGAGGATTTTTTCTTCATTCAAATGATTATGATAAAAATTTGCTGTTGCAGTTTCAAAACGATTTAGCGGTAAGTTCTAATTCGGAGATTTCAGAGGACATAGCTTTCGGTAAAGGACCTAAAGATAGCTTATTTATCGTAGGTTATACAGCATGGAAAGCCGGGCAGCTTGAACAAGAGCTAGAAAATAATTTATGGCTGATAATGGATTGTGATAAAGATTTTATTTTTGCGGATCATCCTGAAAATAAATGGTCTGATGCATTAAAGCATTTAGGAATAGATGAAGTACATTTTGCTGCACAAATAGGCAATGCTTGATGAGGTTGATATCACTCTTATGCTCCTTATGTCATTCTCGCGTGGCATTGTTGCGTGGATCATAGTTATCGTATTATGGTATTACAAGTACGGTGTCATACCGTGGCTTGACCACGGTATCCAGAAAAAGCCTTAATAAAAAGACTGGATGCCGTGATCAAGTCACGGCATGACAAAAACTGGA
>JAJIYK010000064.1 GCA_020881235.1 Rickettsia endosymbiont of Oxypoda opaca
ATTAGTGGTTACATCTTTTTTCATCTCAAACTCCTTCTGTGTTAATAATTTTTTATCTGTATTTTTAAAATATTGTTTTTTTAATACTTTTTTTCAAATTATCATTTCTTTAGTTTGACACAGTTTGTTGAACACTCCCTTTATATTGAATTAGACGTTTATTTTCGAAGTGTATAGACCTTAATAATCGAAGCTATACCCCTAATTCTGAGCCTTTTGACTGGCTTTGTTCAACGGTTTGAGTTTGAGATTTTACTTGTTTTATAGCAAGGTCGACTATATGCTCATATCTCCCGCCGTTTTCCAGTAGCACATGACCATATTTATTTACCTCCTGAACATCTTCTTTAGAAAATTTGTTAATAATTATATCCGTAATATCATATAAAAACTTCCAGGATAATTCTATCCTTTCTTGCATAGTAAGTTTCTTATCTTGCTGTTTTCTATTATTAATTCCAAGCACTTCAGGAACTGTTACAGCATTTAAAGTATTTTCCGTTAGATTGATATTTTTCCGATTAGCAGAAAATTTTTTGTAAATTAGAAATATTACCACTAATGACAAGCCCGTTATGGCTATTAAAATATTAGTATTTAGCATTTTTTATCCTCTTTTAAGTTTTCGGCGTTGTTGCGTGGTCCGAATTTTTGATGTCGTTCCCGCAAAGGCGGGGCGTCTGTTGCATGGGTCATAATTATCGTATTACAAGTATGGTGTCATACCGTGGCTTGACCACGGTATCCAGAAAAAGCTTTAATAAAAAGACTGGATGCCGTGATCAAGGAACTAGAATGACAAAGGCTAGATGGCCACGGCGTCAAGGGACGCCTCGCCATGACGGTTCTGAGAGCCATGCAACAACGCCAATTCCTCCTCGCCGTCGGCGGTCATTTTCCTCTCGACTGACTCGGTGTTTCTGTTCTAGATATTTTAGTTTTACCTATCCCTACTATGCTCATTATAATCGGTGCTAATTCTTTAAGTGCCACGATTTCTTTAGGTAATATAGTTTCTACGCCTCTTTTTACGGTGCTATTTATTGCACTTACTAACCTTTTACCGCCGGGGATTCGTTCAGCTATTTTGGTCATTTCTCCGGCAATCTCTTTTATATTGTTAGCCGCTTCACAACATGCCGCTACTTTTTCAGCAAAAGAAGTTTGCGGGTTAACAACTTTCGCCAATTCTACCGTTGCCTTAGTTAAATTCTCTGAAATAATTTTTTTTGCAGACATTAATTTATCCTTATCTATATCTGTCGGAATAATTTTTTCCAAATCATTTTTTATGTCCGATATTGTTTTTTCCACTTCTTTTTTACTTTTAGGCATTGATTCAGACGCTTCAACAACCTTATTAACAGACTTTTTTTCCTGATCATTAAAGACCTTTTTACTTACTTCCTTTAACGAGTCTTTGTTTAAATTTAATGCAGCTACCTTATGCGGTGCAACTTCAGCTTTTTCTGCAACTTCAGCAGTTTGTTCTGCTTTTTGGTAAACTCCTCCAAGTTTTTCATTATTCGCTATTTTTTCTTGCATTGTCTGAATATCTTTATGCCACTTTTTTACTTTAGGCAGTAGATTTTCATGACCGATAACATCATTTATTTTATCAAAAATACCGCTCATTTTTATTAAAGCTCCGACTAACGGTAGCTGCGTAGAAATAGCTCCAATTAACAAAGTTTCTAATGATTCAATAATTGCTTTAGAGGTTCCCGGATACATCTTGTCTAATGCTTCTTCAAATTCTAAGATTTTCTTGAGAACGCTCAGAATTTTTTCTGCAACAACGCCGTCAAATAGAAAAATATCCGTTGTTTTAAGTTGCTCTTGATAAGTATTTTCTATAGTTTCTAACAAAGCATCTTGAGCTTTTCCTATAGTATCGTCAAAAAGCTTTTCGATATCTAATTTTTCCGTTTCTGAAAATTCGACTAAAGAATTACGCAAAATATCACGCATCTTTTTACGAAAATCTTTTAGATTTACGGCAGTAGCCTTAGCAACATTATTTGCTCTATCCGAAAGTTTTTGCAATTCTGCCTTCTGCTCGTCGGTTAAAGTAGCAAATTGTGCTAGGTTAATAAATGACACGGTCATAAAAATCTCTCCAAAAATTGTTTGTATTCTGCTCGTCTTTGGCATTGTTGCATAGATCGAATTTTTGCAAAGCGTACGGTGTCATGCCGTGACTTGATCACGGCATCCAGTCTTTTTATTAAGGTTTTTTCTGGATACCGTGGTCAAGCCACGGTATGACACCATACTTGTAATAACCATAATATGGTAAATTATGATCCACGCAACAA
>JAJIYK010000065.1 GCA_020881235.1 Rickettsia endosymbiont of Oxypoda opaca
AACGTTGAAAAAAGGCTGTGTCATGCCGTGACTTGATCACGGCATCCAGAAAAATAAAGCCATATTAGACTTATTTTAGAGCCTTTTTATGACGTTATAAAACTGGATTCCGTGGTCGTAGCCACGGAATGACAGAATTTTTACATCTTTATTTAAACGTTCGTACACTAGTGCGTACCGACGTGGCAATGACTATACCTATACACCGTTAAGAACGACATCGTTTTTTAAAAAATTATTTGGTTATTGCTGTGAACATATCTGAGTTCTTCATCAAGCGCCCGGTATTTACTAGTTTATTCATGCTGACAATTTTATTGTTTGGCGTGTTTAGTTATAGGCTGCTGCCTATTAGCGTGTTACCGGATATTGATTTTCCGACGATTCAGGTTTCGGTAACCTTGCCCGGTGCCGATCCGTCTACTATGGCTTCTTCTGTTGCGTTGCCTTTGGAAAAGCAATTTTCTAATATTGCTAATATTGAGTCAATGAATTCAATTAACACCTCCGGCAATACACAAATCACCTTACAATTTTCCTTAGATAGGAATATAGATGCTGCCGCACAGGATGTGCAGGCGGCTATTTCATCGGCAGCAAAGCAATTACCTACCGATTTGCCTAACCCGCCTTCTTACCGCAAGGTAAATCCGGCTGATGCTCCGATATTTTACCTATCTTTAACTTCCGATACTATGCCGTTATACCAAGTTGATTATTATGCGGAAACAATCATTGCTCAACGATTCTCAATGTTGTCGGGCGTGGCACAGGTACAAGTATATGGATCGCAGCAATATGCAATAAGGGTGCAGCTTGATCCGAGTAAACTAGCCGTTAATATGATAGGGATCGAGGAAGTAGCGAATGCACTTATGCAAAGTAATGTTAACCAGCCGACGGGAGCTTTATACGGGAAAGATATTTATTCGACGATTTTAGTCCCGGGACAATTACAAAATGCTCAAGAATATAATGATTTGATATTAATGTATCGTAATGGCAATCCTTTATTTCTTAAAAATATCGGCATGGCAATAGATAGTGTTGCTAACAATAAAATAGCTGCTTGGTATAATAATAAACCCGGCATAATTTTGGCTATTCAGAAACAGCCTAACACTAATACTTTGGAGATTATCGATTCAATCAAAAAAATATTACCTTCATTACGTCGGCAGATTCCTGCCGGAGTTGATATAAATATTTTGTTTGACCGATCAGACTCTATTAAAGAATCGGTACATGATGTACAATTTACGCTACTCTTAGCTCTTTTGCTGGTGATAATAGTTATATTCATTTTCCTCCATAATTTTTCTTCGACTATTATACCGGCACTGGCACTGCCTTTGTCGATAATAGGCAGCTTTTCGGTTATGTATATTCTAGATTTTAGTATAGATACCCTATCTCTTATGGCTATGACGTTAGCAGTCGGGTTTGTTGTCGATGATGCTATAGTAGTGCTAGAAAACATAACAAGACATATAGAAAATGGGCAAAGTAGATTACAAGCGACGATAGACGGCACCAAAGAAATTGTTTTTACTGTAATTTCCATGACTTTATCGCTAATAGCGGTTTTTATACCTTTATTATTAATGGGGGGAATTTTAGGTAGGTTATTAAATGAATTTGCGGTAACTATAACATCGGCTATATTATTTTCAGGAATTATTTCTATTACAATTACCCCCGTATTATGTAATATGTTTTTAAAAGAAGGTAGGAATAACGAGTCATCTGAGAAAACTGAAAGAATAAGTGAAAAAGCCTTTGAATATATCAAAGAGAAATATCAAAAAAGCCTTGTAACGGTTATGGATTACGGCAGGGCTACTATGCTAGTGTTTATTATCATGATTTTAGCAACTATTTACCTTTTTACTATCGTCTCCAAAGGCTTCTTACCGGACGAAGATTCAGGACAAGTATTAATTTCCACGGAAACTGCACAAAATATTTCTTTTGATGCGATGGTAAATCTACAAAAACAGGTTGTGGATATAGTGTTGCAAAATCCTTATATTGGGGCACTTGCTTCTTCGGTCGGTGCATCGGGGAGAAATTCTTCGATGAATCAAGGAATGGTGTTTATAAGCCTTAAGCCGAGAGATCAAAGACCCGGCTCCAATAAAGTAATTAATGAGCTTCGGGCAAAGCTCAATGATCTAACGGGCATAAAAGTTTATATACAAAATGTTCCGACGCTAAGCATTGGTGGACAGTCAACAAAAAGCCAATATCAATATACAATGCAAGGCATCGATCAAGATGAGTTATTTAGTTTTGTGCCGAAGCTCCAAGCAAAACTTAGCAAAATAACGGGTTTTATTGATGTGACCTCGGATTTACAAATTGCACAACCGCAAACTAAGCTAGAAGTTGACAGGTATAAAGCGGCACAGCTTGGAGTATCGTTGGAACAGATACAAACAACTTTATATAGTGCTTACGGTGCACAGCAAATTTCTACCCTCTATACTCCGACTGCTCAATATTTTGTGATTATGGAACTTGCACCGGAATATCAGACGGATCCGTCCATGCTATCTTTACTTTACGTTAAATCATCTAACGATGTCCTCGTGCCTTTATCTTCTGTCGCCAAAATAATTAATACCGTCGGACCGCTTAGTATTTCTCATTTCGGGCAGTTACCTTCCGTTACGGTTTCTTTTAACCTCAAACCGGGTTTTTCTTTAAGTTATGCGGTGCCGCAAGTGGAAGCGGCTATAAAAGAGTTACAAATGCCTGCTAGCATAACGGGAGGCTTTCAAGGAACGGTTCAGGCTTTTCAGTCTTCTCTGTCTGATATGGGGCTACTTATGCTGCTTGCCGCTATATTAATCTATATAGTTCTTGGCATGTTATATGAGAATTTTTTGCACCCGATCACCATCCTTGCAGGCTTACCGACGGCAGGTTTTGGTGCTCTTCTCACGTTAGTCTTATTCCATAAAGAACTTGATATTTATGGGTTTATCGGTTTGATTATGTTAATCGGTATCGTCAAGAAAAATGCTATCATCATTATTGATTTTGCCCTAGAAATTCAAAAGACTAGTAATAAAACTTCTAAAGAAATTATTTATGAAGCGTGCTTAGTTAGATTTAGACCGATTATGATGACGACGCTTGCGGCTTTAATGGGAGCGTTACCGATTGCTTTGGGACTAGGAGCTACCGGCGGCGAACGGCAATCTTTAGGTCTTGCGGTAGTTGGCGGATTACTAACCTCGCAATTATTAACTTTATATATTACGCCGGTAATCTTTTTATATTTAGAAGCGGCAAAAAATAAATGTACATTTTATATTTTTAGCAGGTAGTATTTGTTTAATGTATAGGCGTTGTTGCGTGGCTCATAATTTACCGTATTATGGTTATTACAAGTATGGTGTCATACCGTAAAGTATAATGTCATGCCGTGGCTTGACCACGGCATCCAGAAAAATAAAGCCATATTAGACTTATTTTAGAGCCTTTTTATGACGTTATAAAACTGGATGCCGTGATC
>JAJIYK010000066.1 GCA_020881235.1 Rickettsia endosymbiont of Oxypoda opaca
GCCGTGACTTGATCACGGCATCCAGAAAAATAAAGCAGTATTAGGCTTATTTTAGAGTCTTTTTATGACATTATAGACTGGATTCCGTGGTCGTAGCCACGGAATGACAGAATTTTCACCTCTTTATTTAAACGTTCGTATAGCAGTGGGCTTGACCACGGTATCCAGAAAAAACCTTACTAAAAAGACTGGATTCCGTGATCAAGGAACTAGAATGACGCCGTACGCTTTGAAAAATTCAAGCCATGCAACAACACAGGTACAAGCCACGACGGCTTGACAAAGACCTTACTCCTTCACTCCCAACGCATCTCTCACTAGTCTCTCCTGCTGCCCAATATGTACGTGCAACGATCCAACAGCAGGGGAGGCTGAAAGTTCTCGCCCGACATATTTAAATCGTTCGTTAATTCCTGCTTCCTTTAATGCCTCATCCAGATAAGAAACTATATAACTCCATGCTCCCATATTTTTTGGCTCTTCTTGACACCAAATAAATTCTTTAGCTTTGCTATATTTCTTTAACAAGCCTACTATTATATTTTTCTCGAAAGGATATAATTGTTCTAGTCTTATAATTACCGTATTCGCAATATTGTTAGCTGTACGCATTTCAATTAAATCGTAATAAACTTTACCGCTACATAAAATTACTTTTGTAACTTTACTTGCGTCTATGTTATTAACTTCATCCAAAACCGGTATAAAGCTCGTCTTTTCGTCAAGCTCCGCCAGAGATGAAACGGCTAATTTATGCCTTAATAATGATTTCGGCGACATAACTATTAACGGTTTACGAGTAGTATTTAATATTTGCCGACGGAGCAAATGAAAAATAGAAGCGGGAGTTGTTGGATAAGTAACGTACATATTATCCTCCGCCGCTAGCTGTAAAAACCGCTCAAGCCTTGCCGAACTATGTTCCGGTCCTTGCCCTTCGAAAGCATGCGGTAGTAAAACGACAAGACCGCTTAAACGTAACCATTTAGTTTCACTACTAGAAATAAATTGATCAAATATAATCTGTGCACCATTGGCAAAATCACCGAACTGTGCTTCCCAAATAACTAAATTCCGAGGATCTGCTAAAGAATAACCATATTCAAAACCAAGTACCGCATATTCGGATAAAAGACTGTCCGCTACTTCATATTTTGCTTGCTTTTCGGCGAGATTATTTAGCGGTATATATTTCGTATCGTCTAGCTGACTATATAATACCGAATGACGATGCGAGAAAGTCCCACGTCCTGAATCTTGACCGGTAAATCTTATTTTTGTACCTGAAATAAGCAAGCTTGCAAAAGCAAGCTGTTCGGCAGTCGCCCAATCAATAGGTTTATCCTCTGTTAAATCGGCTTTGCGTGCGTTAAATAGCTTAACAAGTTTTGGATTGACCGGAAAATTTTTAGGTACTTCACATAATTTTACACCTATTTCTTGCAACGTTTTTTTATTAACACCGGTAGTGATTATTTCAGAGCTAGAGTGAGTTAAGCCTTGCCATAAGCCGCCTAAAAAATGCACTTCTTGTTTATAGTTTTTAGCTTGCTCATATTCTTGATCTAATTTAGCTTTAAATTGCTCTTTTAATTTAGCAAAATAATTTGTATCAATTACCCCGTCTTTTGCTAGCTTATCGGCATAAACCGCACCAGGCGTGGGTTTATTTTTAATTGCATTATACATACTAGATTGCGTATACATCGGTTCGTCGCCTTCATTATGACCGTATTTACGATAACAAATAATCTCAACTACAATATCCTTGCTAAATTTTTGCTGATACTCAACAGCAATATTCGTTACTTTTAAAACTGCTTCCATATCGTCGCCGTTGACGTGCAAAATAGGTGCAGCAATTATTTTAGCAAATTCAGTGGAATATCTACTTGATCGGGTATCCTTAGCATTGGCCGTAAATCCCAATTGGTTATTAATAACAAAATGTAATATACCGCCGGTATTATAAGCAGCTAAATTTGACATGGATAAACATTCAGCCACGACTCCTTGCCCGCAAAAAGCTGCATCGCCATGAACTAAAATAGCCTTGACTTTTTTACGTTCAGTATCTCCTATAGCGTCTTGCTTAGCTCTGACTTTTCCGGCAACTATCGGATTTACCGCTTCTAAGTGAGAAGGGTTATCCGCCATCGACAGGTGAATCTTTTTATCGCCTACAACTCTATCCGAGGAATAACCTAAATGATATTTTACATCTCCTGAAATATTTAAATCATCAGGAAATACATTACCGCTAATAAATCCGGCAATAACAGCTTTGTAAGGTTTTCCAACTATTTTAGTAACAGTATTAAGTCGCCCTCTATGTGCCATACCTATAACAATTTCCTCTAAGCCGTAACTAGCCGATAAGTTTATAGCTTTATCCATAGCAACAACCGAAGAGTCACCGCCTTCGACAGAAAAACGTTTTGCTCCCGGAAATTTTGTATGTAAATATTGCTCAAACCCTTCTACTTCAACTAAATCATTTAATATATTTTTTTTATCTTCTGAAGATAATACAACGTCTCTTTCTAGCTGGTTATACAACCAATTTTTTTCTTCCGCATTTTCTATTTGCTCAAATTCGACGCCGATATGATCGGAATAAGTTTTATCAAGAAAATTAACTAACTCGCTTAAGGTATATGTTTTTTCTAGAAATTCATGTTTTATTACATTATTCAGCTGCTCGCTTGTAAAACCAAAATTCTCTATACCAAGCTTTAAATCCTCTTTAGTTTTAATAGTTTCAAGCTTGAGAGGATCAAGCTCTGCACAATAATGGGCATATTTACGATAATTTTTTATCATCGCTCCGACATTAAACTTATTTGTAACCGATGCAGTTTTTTCTGAAATTTGGGATTCTGTAGATTCTGTTTTTAAAATTACTTTAGCTGTAGTTTTATTAATTCCCGCATCTTTATTGTTGTCCTTAATCTGTGCAAAAAATACTTGCCAAGTTTGATCAACAGAACTCGGATTTGCTAAATACTGCCTATATAATTCTTCTATAAAAACAGCATTACCGCCAAATAAAAACCCTGTTTGTTTAAAATATTCATCCATAAATAATGTTTTCCTGATAGTGTATACTTAATGTCATTCCTGTTTTCACGCAGTGTTGTTGTGTGGATAGAATTTTTGCAAAGCGTTCAGTGTCATGCCGTGACTTGATCACGGCATCCAGTCTTTTACTAAGGTTTTTTCTGGATACCGTGGTCAAGCCACGGTATGACATCGTACTTGTAATACCATACGATAATTATGATTCACGCCACAACGTTCCGTTTTCACGGGAATAACATAGTTTTAACCTTATTAAGCATAATCCCGTTTTTTAAATCGTCAATTGATGATTTGTTAAGTGCATGCACTAATAACATATGATTTTTTACGTCAAGTGTTACAGTACCCGGCGTTAGGGTAATCGAATTACCATAAATTACTTGCCCTATTTCTGTTAACTCTTCCGCATCAAGCCATTCAAAAGTCGGCTCTGTTTTCATATCTCGACTCCAAACTATTTTAATAACTGCAAACGCAGATTTACATATTTCTACAAGTAACCGGCAAAAATATATCGGGGCTTTATAAATTAAATGTATTTTAGTGTGCATTGACCGCTTTCGTTAGTTTAATATTGGAAGTAAAAGGAATTAATACCATAATCATCACAAATATTAACCCTATCATATTAAATATATTATTTATTGCAATTACAAACGCATTGGCATTTATTTGGTTCGCAAGTAATAAATACGAAGCTTTTTCCGGATCGCTAACTTTTCCGTCTAATAGCTGACTAAAAAATGCTAATTGTTCTGCAGCCTTTGCAGAAGTAGAAGAAATATTTTCTCCTAAATAGCTAGCGAAAGTTTTAGTATAGTTAGTAAGGATAGTGCTAATTACCGCAAGCCCGACAGCTCCGCCAAGGTTACGGGTAAGATTATAAAGACCGCTGGCATTTCCTACTCTTTCTTTCGGCATATTACCAAGAGCAATGTTATTAGTCGGAATAAAACAGAACATTAAAGATAAGCCCCTAACAAATTGCGGTAATACAAACTCGGCAAATCTTGAGTCCGGTGTTAAAAAACTATTTAAATGACAGCCTAGTGCAAATCCGCCAAGCCCGATAATCAGCATTATCCTAAAATCGACACCGGCACCCATCATTTTGCCGGCAAGCGGTGCAGATAAAAATTGTGCCGCTCCCGTCACCATCATAGTAACACCGATTTGTACAGTATCATACCCTGCTATCGTAAATAAAAATAACGGTAATATATATACTGCCCCGTATAAACCGATCCCCATCACAAAAGAATAAAGGCAGCCAAAAGTAAAGTCCTTATATAAAAACGTTCGTAGGTCTAAAATCGGATTAACAAATGTTAGTTCCCAAATAATTAACGTAATAAAACCGATTGCTACCATAATACTTAAAAGCAATATTGTAGTGTCTTCTAGCCATCCCTTTTTATTACCTTCCTCTAAAACATATTGCAATGTTCCAAGGGTTATAGCCATGAGTGCTATACCGATAAAGTCAAAATTTTTCAGTAAATTATAATTAGGTTTATCAAAGTCGGCATAAAGGAAAACTACAGTACAAACAAAAATTCCGGGTATGACGTTAAGCAAAAACATAAAATGCCAAGATAAAACTTCCGTAATATAACCTCCGAGCGTCGGACCGAGTGTCGGTGCTACGGTTACTACTAACCCAATTAATATCGTTACTGCCGGACGCTGTGAGACGGGGAAAATTATAAAAACAGTACTAAAAACCGTCGGTATCATTGCACCGCCGAAAAAACCTTGCAAAGCTCTAAAAATAATCATTGATTCAATATTAGTCGCAAGAGAGCATAATATGCTCATAATAGTAAAACCGAACGCCGCAATAAAATAGGAAATTCTGGTAGAAAGTAATCTAGCTAGAAAGTCGGTAATAGGTATTATAATTACTTCGGCTATTAAATAAGACGTTTGAACCCAGGACAGCTCATCACTTGAAGCAGCAAGCCCGGCAGCTATTACCGATAAGGAGCTTGCGACGATTTGAATATCGAGTACTGCCATAAACATCCCGACAACCATGCCGAAAAAAGCAAATAATTGCTTTTTTGATAGAGCTGCCGGCTCGGCTGAATCATTTTGTTGCATATTAATTTATATTAACTCAAATAAGGAGATTATCATTTTATTATTTCTAATGCAAATTTAGAAAGTATTTAATTCTAAATATTAACAATTGATGTAAAAATACATATAGCATATTTCATAAAGCTTCGGCTTGTTGCATGTCTCGAATTTTTGATGTCATTCCCGCACAGGCATTGTTGCGTGGATGGTTAAAAGTGCCTAAAACTGTCATACCGTGGCTTGACCACGGTATCCAGTTTTATAACGTCATAAAAAGGCTCTAAAATAAGTCTAATGTGGCTTTATTTTTCTGGATGCCGTGATCAAGTCACGGCATGACACCGTACTTGTAATAACCATAATACGGTAAATTGTGAGCCAGGCAACAACGCCTAATATTCTGATTATTAAAAGCTTCCACACTAAAATATATCTTTATATCTAAACAAAAATTATTGATTATTCATTATTAATATATTACAATGAATAACTTTTATTAATTATTAGGGAGGAGAAATGCAAGATTTAGCACAAAAAATTATATCTTTTTCTGAACATAAATCAGACCTAGAACAAATAAAAGAATCAATAAAAGAAGGATGGGCGATAGTTAAATTAATACCTAATAAAGGTCGTTTTATCGGGCTTTTGGAAAAAATTTCGCCTATGGAAGATGATAGCGTATATCTCCCGCCAAGAAAAAAAATAATAGTTAGTTAATTAAGTAGGAAGATTTTTGTAGCGAAATTCAAAATAAAAAATCGAATTTATTGCCTACAGCAATATCTAAATACTCGGCAAAAGGCGGCAAGCCGTCAAGCTCTATTGCCATATTTATTGTTTGATCAGGCAAAATATTAATATTCGCCTTATTAGTTACGTAAGAGTCCAAAATTTTCCGGTTTTTATCGATTATCCTGATCCTAAATATTAGGTTTGATATTTGATAGCTCGACGGGTTAGTTACGGCGTATAAAATTTTTATTCTATCGGGATTCTTAATATCTTGAATAACAATATGGTCAATTTTTAATTGCTCATACCTAAATAAAAACCTGCAATTATCTTCTAATAATATTATTGAAGAAAAAATAATAAAGCTAATCCATAACAAAGGAAAAAAACTATAGCTAGGAGGTTTACAGGGTAATAACGCCGGTAGACCTCTACCCTCTATATAAAGTTCATTTTTAAAGGGCGTAGTAATAGCTTCAGGAGCTTCTTCAATTTTAGCAAAATCAGCTAGTTTCGTAGCGTTATAATCTAATTTTTGATGCCACATATGCCGGCATTTAGAACACTTAACTTTTCGACCGTTTATACCTATTTGCTCGTTTAAAACGATAAATTTTGTCTGACAATTTGGACAAGTAATATACATTTAATTATTATATTTTATAAATTGACTTAATGATAAAGTTATTTATTATTTTTATCAATAAAACTATATTAACGTTATGCTATCATATATTAAAGAAATTGAGGAAGCTTGGCAAATAAAAGATGGATTACTACACGACTCTTCAAAGTTAAAGGACATTAAAGAGATAGTTAATAACATTATAAACGATTTAAATCAAGGTACTCTTAGAGTTTGCGAAAAAAAAGAAAATAATTGGTATGTGAATGAGTGGATAAAAAAAGCGATATTATTATATTTTATCGTTACCGAATCAAAAATTTACACTAGTAATTATAAAAATTGGTACGACAAAATCCCGGCTAAATTCTCGCCGAATACCGATGAAAGTATTTTTAAAAAAGCCGGAGTACGGGTGGTGCCCGGAGCTTTTATTAGAACCGGTGCTTATATAGCCAAAAATGTTGTTGTTATGCCTTCTTTTATTAATATCGGTGCTTATATAGATGAAGGAACAATGATTGATAGCTGGGCAACAATCGGCTCTTGTGCACAAATCGGTAAAAATTGTCATATCTCGGGCGGTACGGGAATAGGCGGCGTATTAGAACCGCTGCAAGCAAAGCCGGTAATAATTGAAGATAATTGTTTTATCGGAGCTAGGTCGGAGATAGCCGAAGGCGTAATAGTTGAAGAAGGTGCAGTAATTAGTATGGGCGTATTTATTGCCGCCTCCACAAAGATAGTATATAGAGATACGGGCGAAATTATTTACGGCAGAGTGCCGCCTTATTCGGTTGTGGTACCTGGGTCGCTTCCGGCAACCGAAGCAGGAAAGCCTGGACTTTATTGTGCAGTTATAGTAAAGCAGGTTGATAAAATAACTAGGAGCAAAATTGCTATTAACGAACTACTAAGAGTTTAATTATTGAGATTACTTAGTGTTACAGGGAGGCGATGCTGCATAAAAACGGCGAAGCGTTGTTGCATGAATACCCCAAACGTCATTGTGAGTGAATGAAGGCGTTGTTGTATGGTTCATAATTTACCGTATTATGGTTATTACAAGTATGGTGTCATACCGTGGCTTGACCACGGTATCCAGAAAAAACCTTAATAAAAAGACTGGATGCCGTGATCAAGGAACTAGAATGACACCGAACGCTTTGCAAAAATTTGATCCATGTAACAACGCTGTGACTGAAAGGAGTGCGGCAATCTAGAAAAAAATAAAATATTTCCTATAAATCACTTCGTTATTAATTCTTTCTAAGCATATCTTTCTTGTTAATTAAAAAATTTATTATATGAAATTACTAAAAATATTTTTATTATCTTTTTTACTATTTGCTTGCGAAAAACAGAAATCCAAAGATAATTTAATTGTCGGTACTTCTGCGGATAATCCTCCTTATGAATTTATTCAAAACGGTGAAATTGTCGGGCTTGATATCGATATTATCAATGCAATAGGTGAACGTTTAAATAAAAAAGTCATCATAAAAAACTTCGACTTTAACGGGTTACTTGCAGCTTTAGTTAGCGAAAATATCGATGTTGTCATAGCTGCACTTTCCGCTACTCCGGAACGTCAAAAATATATTAGTTTTTCCGATAATTATGGGAAAACAAAATTATCGATCTTATATAGATCGGAGGAGAATATACAAAATGTTGACGATTTGAATAATAAAATAGTCGGAGCACAACTCGGTAGTAGCTGGGAAAAAACAGCTCAAGAATTAGCACAAAAAATGAATATTAAAATTAACTCTTTATCAAATAATTTAATGTTAGTGGAAGAACTAAAATCAAAGGTTATAGACGCCGTTATTCTTGAAGAATTCCAATCCATAAAATTTAAAGAAAATAACCCTAATCTGGCGAGCTACACTTTGGAAGGTTTTTCTTCGGAATTTGCTATAGCTATGTCTAAAGATTCAGGGCTTATTAAAGAAATTAACGAAGCAATCGACTCATTGAAAAAAGACGGCACCCTTAATAAAATTATGAAAAAATGGCTAGTACAGTAAAAAACGACGAATTTAAAAATGCAATGAGCCGATTCCCTACCGGTGTCACTGTTATAACTACTTCCTATAATAATAAATTTTTTGGTTTTACGGCTAATTCCTTTACTTCCGTATCCTTGACGCCACCGTTAGTATCCTTCTGTCTTGATGAAAAAGCTTTTAGCGTTGACGGTTTTAGCAATAGCGATAAATTTGCAATTAGTATTTTAGCAGAAAATCAAGCCGATATTTCTAAGCATTTTTCTAAGCATCAACTAAATAAATTTTTAAATATTTCTTACACACAAGGAGAATATACCGGCTGTCCGCTAATAGACGAGGCAATTTGTCATGTTGAATGCCGGAAAGTCACGAGTTATAACGTCGGCGATCATATTATATTTATCGGTGAGGTTATTAATACCGCTATAAAAAATGATTCAAACCCGTTATTATATTTCCTAAAATCATATCAAGAATTAAAATGACTATCAATATTGGACTGTGCGGTGCCACCGGTAAAATGGGGCAAACGATTATAGAAAGAATCGGAAAATTTAACGATTGTAAGATTTCCGAGAAGTTTAATAGCTCAAATAACTTAAATAATCTAGACCATTTTTGTAAAAATTCTGACGTAATTATTGATTTTTCTACTCCGGAACTATTAGAAAAACTAATAGATAGTGTTCTTAAACACAAAACTAAGTTAGTAATCGGTACTACTGGCTTAAAACCTCAACATTTTGACTACATAAAAACGGCTGCACAAACTTTGCCTATTTTATATTCCGCTAATATGAGTTTAGGGGCTAATTTACTAGGAGCTTTAGCTAAGATAGCTGCAAAAACTCTTGATAATAGTTATGATGTTGAAATTTTAGATACTCATCACCGAGCCAAAAAAGATGCACCTTCCGGAACGGCTATTTTACTCGGCGAAATAATTGCCACAGCAAAGGGTTTAAATCTTGATGAATGTGCGGCATTTAATCGCAGTGATAGCGGGGGCAGAAAAAACAACGAAATCGGTATTACTTCAATACGCGGCGGAAATATTCACGGCATACACGATATATATTTTTTGAGCGATGACGAAACAATCACCTTGCAACATCAAGCTCTTAATAAAAATTCTTTTGCCGACGGTGCAATTAAAGCCGCTATTTGGTTAGCCGATAAACCGCCGGGCTTATATTCTATGCTAGATGTGTTTGAAAATTTAAGTTTAAAAATGACCTCTTGACAGCCGCCGACAATTACATTATATTCCTTTATTTGTAGTTAAGTTTAAGGTATTTTACTTATGTCTCGTAGGTGTGAGCTCACTGGTGTGGGCGTTTTGTATGGTAATAATGTATCTCACTCACAACGCAAAACTAGAAGGCGTTTTGAGCCTAATTTAAGGTCTGTTAAATTTATAAGCGACGTAACGGCACAAGAATATAGATTATCGGTAAATGCAAAGTGCATACGTTCGGTAGAAAAAGCCGGCGGTTTTGATGAGTATATGATAAAAGTATCTAATGATGTTTTATCCGACAACGCAAAAGTTATTAAAAAGAAAATAATTCAAAATAAACTAGCGAAAACATTATGAAAAGCGGCATACATCCGGAATATAAAGAGTTTTTAATTAAGGTTAGTAGCGACACTTTTAAAACAATGTCGGCTCATCCTACCGGCGAAATTTTAATGGACGTTGATTACAGAAAACATCCAGCATGGAACAAAGATATGGGAAATATCGTTAATCAATCTAATAAAAGCGTTAGTGACTTTAATAAAAAGTTTTCCGGTCTTTCTTTTGGGATGACAAAAAAACCGGAGTAGAGTAAGGCGGGTTATTACAAGTAGGGTGTACCTGTGTTGTACGAACGTTAAGGAAAAGGCTGTGTCATGCCGTGACTTGATCACGGCATCCAGAAAAATAAAGCCATATTAGACTTATTTTAGAGCCTTTTTATGACGTTATAAAACTGGATACCGTGGTCAAGCCACGGAATGACATACGGCACTTTTTTTGAGCCATGCAACAACACCGATACTTTGGCGGGAATGACATCGCTTGAAATTGTTTTACTCATAGTTGTTACAACTTTTAAATCGAGTTTAAAATAATATTTATTCTAGATTTGCATTAGAGTTCTTTCCAAACTCGCTTATAGGGAGGAATTTAAAGGAGACACGGAACGCAGAACCGCAGCGTACTCAAACGTACGTGAGGATTCGAGTACCGGATCGACGTATAAATTACCCCTAGAAGTAGAGTTTGGAAAGAACTCTATTAGAGTTTCGGAAGAACTCTATCATTATCGCGGGGTGGAGCAGCCCGGTAGCTCGTCAGGCTCATAACCTGAAGGTCGTTGGTTCAAATCCAGCCCCCGCAACCAAAAATCCTTATTCATATGCTGAAATCTGCCATTGCAAGGAGGCACAGACCTTGTTGCATGGCTCTAAGAAAGTGCCGTATGTCATCTCGTACAGGCGGGAATCGGCATTGTTGCATGGATACCTCAAACGTCATTGCGAGCCGCTGCAAGCGGCGTGGCAATCTAGAAAATAATAATTTTCATAGCATTTTTTGCTGTTTTTTTCCTAGATTGCCACGTCGGCACGTAGTGCTTCCTCGCAAGGCATTGTTGCGTGGATCGAATTTTTGCAAAGCGTTCGGTGTCATGCCGTGACTTGATCACGGCATCCAGTCTTTTTATTAAGTTTTTTTCTGGATACCGTGGTCAAGCCACGGTATGACACCATACTTATAATAACCATAATACGGTAAATTATGATCCACGCAACAAGGTATCCTCGCAATGACGGGGTTTTTTGTAATGATTCCTATCCACGCAACAACGCTATAACTTTGTTCACTGAGCCTAGAAGTTAATCCTTAGCTTCACACTAGCTTGATGTGCTAAATACTTATTGGCGATATTACTATTATAATTGATACCGTATTCATAACTCTTATATTTTGCAGTTATGCCGCCACCAAAATTAATGCTAATTTTAGCTCTCGTTAATGCCATACTTGGCAGCGGGTTATCCATACCAAACAACCTCGCATCAATAGCCGAGGCTTTATCTCTAAAATTACGACGTACGAAACCGTATATTTCCGGCGTTATGACCATATGACCGGTATTAATGTCTTTTGTTCCTCTAACCCCTACCATCCCCTCTATTAAACTTGCTGAAATACCCTTAACTGTCAAATTTTGATAATCTGTACCGCTTTCTTGATAACTAGCATCACGCATTTGGTCATATCTTATGCCGATCATCGGCTTGAAACTTGCGGAAGAAGATAAGGTATAATTATAGCCGACCATTAATTGACCTATATAGACATATGACTTATGCTTACTATAAGCTATTTGATAACCGGATATTTTATTTCCGATAACTACCGCTCTCTGCACATAGTTTTTAACTATACTATCTCCATATAACCCTATGCCGCTGATAAACCAATTCTTATTAGGCACGTTATATAAGCCGTATATTGAGTAGATATTGCTTCTTACTTTGCTCTCATCTCCTAGCTTCTCATTCTTATACTTAATCTTAGTTATAGCTCCGGTATATGAGTACCCTAATAATAAATTATCACTGACAAAGCTATCATAGCCTAGCGTTACTCCACTATTCTTACTTTTATAATCACTGATGCCGGCAGAGAATTTTTGCACAGAATTACCGATAAAAGGGCTTACCCATATGCCATGCTGATTATCGGTCTCATCTCCTGCTCCCACTATTCCTAACGCCTTACTAGATGCGTTTGTATTCATTCTCTGATCAATAACTGACATAATTAATTGGTTATGACCTCTAACCACCATAGATGCCCGCTCTGCATTGTGCACCCTAGCATTTGTTAGTACTTGCTCTGCTCCTCTTGCTATCGGTTCGTCTGCCGGTTTATTTATTTGCTCCTCCATTTGCTGCATCACACTATTATCGGCATGATCGGCAGCATTATTTTTACTATTTCCTTCATTTTCTAAATCTTCCTCTAAACTAGTTTGCTCTAAAAACTCTTTAATAATTGCCGTAACCTTTGTTTTTTTCTCATCTTCATAAGCCACGCTATTATCATCAAATGCATCATTAGTTCCTAATGTTCCGTCTACTGATAAACTATCATTCTCTTCTGCTTCCTGTATAACTAAGGTCGTTCGCTCTATTTCTTGTAGCACAAGCTCTATATCTTCAACAATCAGGTCATCATCTGCGTTATTGTTAGGCAATGCTTTAGCTAGTAAGGCATCTGCTTCTTCGTTGGCTTGTAACACACTATCTAAAATATAGGCGGGTGAAGCCGGAGCTGGGCATAGTGCATCTAAGACATGCTGGTCAAGGTCTTTCAGTAAGTCCCAATCATCCCATGTCAAGGTAGCTTCGTTATCCTCGTCTTCCGGGAAGCCCCAATCATCCCATGTCAAGGTAACTTCGTTATCCTCATCTTGAGGTGTCACATCTTTTTGCTTCTGCTTTAACCGAAGCACTTTGGAATATTTTGACGGGCTTCTGCCCGGTGCTCTTGGTCTCGATACTGTTCGTAGTAATGCCTGCCTGTCTAATTCAGGCAATGGCTCTATTAGTTTTGCTGCTCCGCTAATACGTTCCTCTGACCCGGAAACACTGCTATCTGCTGTACTCCTGGAGCAAGAACTAAGTGCATATGCTCGTGCTTCTGATAGTATTGTCAATACTGATATTGTTACTAAGCCCATTCTGATTATTTTACAATTATTAAGAGCTAGTTCTAATAACCAATTTCTTACCAATTCTTTACCTATTTTAAGTTGATAAAATCATACAGTTAATAGTTTTTAACTTTAAAACATAATGGCAACATACCATATTTAGTAGTATTGTGCAACTCGAAGCATTGTCTAATTAATTGCGTTGGTAACGAAGCGTTGTCGCAGGGCTCATAATTTACCGTATTATGGTTATTACAAGTATGGTGTCATACCGTGAAGTATAATGTCATACCGTGGCTTGACCCTGTGTTGTACGAACGTTTTAATAAAGAGGTAAAAATTCTGTCATTCCGTGGCTACGACCACGGAATCCAGTTTTATAACGTCATAAAAAGGCTCTAAAATAAGTCTAATATGGCTTTATTTTTCTGGATGCCGTGATCAAGTCACGGCATGAC
>JAJIYK010000067.1 GCA_020881235.1 Rickettsia endosymbiont of Oxypoda opaca
ATAAAACAGATAACAGCTAAATGGAACATGCCAGTATCAAATTGGGCACTGACAATTTCCCAGCTAGATATTTACTTTCCCAATAGGCTAAATTTTGGAAGAGCTTTCTAGTTTGACACAGTTCTATGAACGTTCTCCAGGAGGATAATTTTATGACTTAAATATCAGATTTTTTTATGATACTGTATCAATTTTCAGCCGGCACATATTGAAAATCTGTATCATTTTTCGACCGGTGTTGACACTATTTTTGAATCTGTATTTTTGTCAATGGTACTAGTAGTATCGTATGAGCGGGATAATTGCATATTGTAATTCTTAATAATTATTTATGTAAAATATAGATAGATGAAAAGGAGCCTTGCTCCTTTTCAAATAGAAGTGAGTAAGATGTCAAAATCTCATTGACCTTATTCTATTGCGTTATTATTTCAAGAGCAATCAGCACGGGAATTCATTTAATCCTAAAAGGGTAGCATCATGATCTTGTTCTACTGGAATATTAAAGTTTTTATTTTCGATGACAGTTACAGGTCTTGGTAGTGGAGGGCGATCATAATATGGGTCACAATCGTCATATATCGGTATCCCAGAGTCTTTGTCCTCTATATCAATACTTATTTGCAGTGGAGCCTTAACTGGTCTTTTAATATGTTGTTTTTCTTCCTGATGTAATTTAGCAAGGCTATAGGTATTTACATATCCTTGGTCAGTTATTTCATCAATTGTTTCGTAAATGTGAGAGTGAGAAGTAGAATCATTTGAAGTATCATGTGTAGATTTTTTATCTGTCTCTTTCTTACTAAACGTCTTCATATAATCTGTTTTGTTTGCTGAGGAGCTGGTAAGGTTATAGGAAGTTTCATTCAGATTATCTTGTGTAGAATCATCGCTTGAATTCATTAACTCCATTCTTTCGTAATCTTCAGAGTGTGAGGTAGAGGGATTTGAAGTATCATATGTAGCTTTTGTATATTTAGCCTTCTTACTAGAAATGTCTACAATAGCATACTCCTGCCCATCTGCCGAAGAACTATCACTGTAATATATTTTAGCTTTTTTACCATTAATATCCATTAGATTAGGATCGCTAATATTAGTATCAGGAGTTTCTAGTTGTGCTATAGGTGCTTTTTTACAGTATTTATTATACATACGAGTTAGTAAATATGTCATGGACGCGGTAAATGTTACTGCTGATACTAACACTACGCTTACTAACATAGTATTATCTTGGCTATGTTGTTCATCAGCTCTGTTAATAGCAGTACTATTGGTACTATTATAATCTATCATTCCATAATTATTAGTATAGCCTAAGCTTGTCTGTTCGGTTACAGTTGTAGAGAAGAAGTCTATCATAGATGAAGTGGTTTTATTCACTACATCTAGTGTTACTTCTTGTACCAGTTGTTTTAATTTATCAGACATATCTTCTATAAGGAAGATACCACATTTTCCAGTTTTTGGTGTACGCATAGATATATCATGACCTTGTAGTACTACCTTATGCACATTTTTGATCAGCATTGACTCATCTGTAAAACACTTATGTTCATACAATAATGGAGTCTGTTGAGGACTAAAGATTTTATATTCTGAACCAAAGAATCTTGTGTTATCGTACGAATTTACAATTCTAAATATAGTATCATTTACTTTTTCGACATATGCTTTTA
Organism: Rickettsia endosymbiont of Oxypoda opaca; assembly: GCA_020881235.1. Taxonomy (GTDB): domain Bacteria; phylum Pseudomonadota; class Alphaproteobacteria; order Rickettsiales; family Rickettsiaceae; genus Rickettsia. The sequence goes on from JAJIYK010000067.1 coordinate 1,680, forward strand.
GTTTTAAAGAGCCATTACCTTTGCCTAAAAAGTCAAAAATATTGCATTCTAGTTTTTTATCGAGTGAACAATAGTTATCAGAAAAGCAGTTACTAGAAAGAATTTTCTTATCCATAAGATAATATTTGCGACTACGTAACATGTTGCCAAGTTTTACAACATCAAATGTTTTATCACTATCTGTACATGGTTGAGTAACGCCCCAGATAGTTTGGAAGGTTTTTAAAAATAAGGGAAAAACTTCATTATTCACTTTATTATTCATTTTTATCTCTTTAGTTTTATTAAAATAGTTATTTTCTTAATTTGTATATTTTGATTCTTATTTATTTCAAATATTGACCTAAAAGATTCATATTATTAAATAGAACACAATAATCATACTTTTAAAAAATAAGTGTTATCATGTATAATCTAAACTAGCGGTATTTATTTGTTATTGACCATTTGTTTTGACTTCGGGCATTATATAACTTTTGCTGATTTTATCAACTAGATTATTATGAAGTTTTGATAAAAAGATAACAAAGATTTGTAATTGGGCAATGCCAAGACTGAAGTAGCCTACGCACTGTTGTACAGGGTGGGCTGATTTTATTCTGTCACTCAAGTAGTCTTTATATGGAGCAAGCTTTGTTACTAACTTCGGCCTATCCTTATATTTAGGACTACTATCATATTTTAAATACTTACTTACTGTATTTACTGATACACCTACTTCTCTTGTTATACTTCTTAGGCTCTTACCATGTTTATGCAATATTTTTATTTCCATTATTTGCTCCAGTATTATCATTGTTCATTACCTCCTTATCCAGAGGATTCTACTTTAATACTGTATCAATTTTTATCCGTTGCTCTGTATCATTTTACTTCCGTTGCTAACACCATATTTACAGTATCACCTTACTGCCCATATTATTATGTTGTATTTAAAATGACGTCTCTTAAAAAGGTTCATAAAAACTTATTTCTTCAATTTACTTCCTATCCTTATATTACTAATACTCTCTATTTGCAGCAGGGCCAAATTTATTGACAATTTTTGTATCTTTATCTATAAAACCATATTTCATGATACTAAGTTTATAACAATTGCTTAGTACATTTGGATAAATATAACAAAAATGAGTTACACAATGAATTTACAATGTTTGATCCCCTTATTTTCTAATACAACATCTAAAACAATAGGTGATTACATAATAGGTAAACACAACTTGTGGAATAAATCTTTTGAATCAATTTATAACCTATACCAACATGATGGAATAATGATGGAGAGTTCTAAAAGTTTCATGAATTTTTTTTATAAATCTACAAATGATTTTTCAAATCTTCTTAAAAACACTATTACAATCCTAAATATATTAGAAAACGATCAGGGAGAAAAAATTTACCTATTAGAACATTTAAAATCAGACAATGATACAATAGGTATTTTTGATGAGCAGTATAATATTATTAATAATAATAAATCGTATATTACATTATCTTTAAATAACGTTGCTAGATTTTTAGGTCTTGAGAATTGTTCTCATGAAGCAGTAATGGAGTCATTGCAGGAGTGGAACCCTTCTCAAACATTTATGAATTTATATTTTGATGATGCGGTTGAGGATAGTATTACAACAGATAATTTAATCATTTTAATGAATTAGTAAAACCATTAATGTTGTGTTGCAAAAATAAAACATAACTTGAAAAAATGTTAAGAATTTAGTAATATATTAATAATTCTAAAGCAAAAATACCGACTTAGAAAAATATTATAAATTTAAAACAAGGGTTTAATATGAGAGATTTAAAACGTTCTTCAGAACAAGTAACTTCACCCAATATTAATGATGTTAACAAAGAGAAGCCTAAAAGACAAAAAGTTGAACTCAGTCCTGAAGATTTATTGCTGCAGAAAATTAGAGATAATGATCCGGAAATGGTGCAGTTGGAGTTAATTTGTGAAGAAGACGATGATTTTCTATCGAAAGCATTTGAAACTGCAAAAAGTAGTAACGTCATCAGAGAAATTAATTTACATGCGAGTAAAATTAGCAGTGAAAACATGCAAAAACTGTGCAATATTGTTAAGACAAACGAAATATCCTGTCTAAACCTAAATAGCACTTACTTGGATAAAGAAAAAATGCAAATTCTTGGTGATGCCTTGATAAATAATAACTTTCTTAGTTATTTATCTTTAGCCTGTAATGCAATAAAAACAGAAGTTTTAAGAATATTGGTAGATAGCCTTAAAAATAACACCAGTTTAAAGTCTTTAATCCTATATGGTAATAATTTGGAAGACGAAAGTATGGAAATCATTAGCGAATTGTTTCACTCCAGCAGTTCAATAGAATATTTAAATATAGGAGGAAATAATATTTCTGCTAAAGGAGCAAATATTATTGCGAAAACTATTACAAATACTAAAAAGCTTAAGAGTTTAGATATAGGTGATAACCATATTAATGATGAAGGTGCTATAAATCTGCTTGATGCATTATTGATTAATCGGAATATAGAAATATTGAAACTTAATAAGAACGATCTTTCCGCAGAAAGTGCTGAAAAAATAAAAGAGCTTATATTAAATACTAATGTTATAGAACTTAATCTAGAAAAAAATAATTTGTGGAAAGGAATTTATAAAATAGCAGAAGTATTAGAATTAAGTCCAAAATTACAAGTATTAAATCTTGGGCATAATAACCTTGGCTGTAATGAGGTTTTGATACTTGCAAAGTCACTGGAAAAAAATTCGACTTTAAAAGGATTAAGTATTTATAACAATGAAATAGGAGATGAGGGGATAATGTTTATTGCTAATATGTTGGAAGTAAATAGTAATTTACAAAATTTACATATGCAAGAAGCGAATATAACAGATAAAGGTATTCAAACTATTAGTGTAGCACTAACTAAAAACAAAAATTCCGGCTTAAAAAATTTGAGTTTAGATGATAACAACGTTAGCCGGATTGGGGTAGAAGCACTTAATGATGTACCAATAAAAGATTTGAATATTTTGTTTGAATTTGACGATATAGATGAAGTTACCGTGCTGGGAGTAGGATAATAATTTTATAGAATGAGATTTGTATGCCACAAAAATCGAAACTCAGCGGAAAGGAAAAAGATCTACTTATTAAGCTTGTTTCTAAATTCCTCAATGACACAGTTATAGATGATATACCAAACAAAGGACCAGAAGTACAAACAATTTTGCTGCCGGTACTAGGGACACCAAAAACAGAAGACACATATGATTTAGTGTTTAATAAAGATATAGTGGATATATTAACTGCTCATTATGATTCTAAAAAGGACGAAGAATCACTTAGAAGATTAGCAGTTTTAACGACATATTTTTGAGGACCAAAGGTAAAAAATCTACCAAAAACCCTTAAGCTTAACGAGTTAATATCTAAAATAGCTCCCGAGTTGCTGGGTGAGCCAACGAAAAATGAAGTGCAAGAAGCAATAGATAATAACCAAGGGTTGCAAGCTTTTACCAGGGATTTTGGGAAACACATTAATTCTACGATAACTCGAGAAAGTGAGGCTACTCCTCAAAATCTGCAAGACCGTCGACTTGATTCATTAAGTAGATTAATTGCCTGTTACAGTCAATGTAGTGCGGTGTGTTTTGATGGAGAGAAAATTTTAGTAGCTTTTAATGAAACGCACAAAGGCAATCAAAATACCAAAAACCAGGCGATTCAAGCCACGTTGAAGCACAAAGATGCAGTTTTTAGTTACTTGAAAGATTATGCTGAGTACGCAAATTTACAGCCAGAATTAGCACAAGAAAATTTTTTGAAGGACAAGGACTTAAAAAACAGAAGAGAAAAGATACTTATTGGTTCTGCACAACATTATTATAGCGATCAAAAGAATAATGGAGAAACGTTACAACATTTTTTACAAGAATTAGATAAAGATGAGAAAAATATCATCAACCTAGGTAAGACAAATGAACTGTCTGGTGCAGCTTTTAAAGCAAGACAAGATTTAATGAAATTAGAAGATGCATTAACTCTTAGTACAGGTAAAGATAAACAGTTTGATTCAAAAATTATTGAAGCATTAAAAAACGAACCAAAATTAGTACTAGATGGTCCATTCGATGAGAAAGCACACGCTGAAATGAGAATAGTGGATTACTTAAAGCAAAGAAGTCGTGACTCTGATAATAAATTAAATAGAAATATATATATATATATATAGGTATATCTAAATTGTGTTGTGTTAGTTGTAATGTAGCAATAAATAATGAAATAGAGGATAAAACAAACAATAAAACAATTAGCAACAACTTAGAATTTACCTTTGTAGGTAGTGATAATAATCAACACACAGTAAAGATCAATACTAGAGGAGGGCATGGACAAGGATTTGAGTGGAGTTTAGTGAATGCTATAAAAAATGATGATAAAAAGCTGGAAGCTTTTCTTGGAACAAATGCATATAGCCTTTATGAAAAATCGTTGAAAAATAATAAGCAATTGGCATACATCGCAGTTTATGGTGTGGTAAGACATATAGCCTCGGGTGAGTTAACGATTGGAAAAGGAAAAACCAAAGAACAAGTTAAGATATCACCTACGAAAAAGGAATATCTAAGTAAGCCTGAAAAGCCTAAATTTAGATCACAGCACGCCTACTATTCTGATACTGAGCCTGATGACACAAACGAGCCAAGGAATAAAATGCTTGGTGCTAAAGATTTGAATGCCGCTAAACTACAAGATCAAATAACAGAGTTAACAGCAGAAGTTAATGAGTTAAAAGCAAAATTTGAGAAACAGAAAGAAGCCCTTGAAAACGAAAAGGATGGTTTACAAACTAAGCTTAATGGTGCAGAGAGTGAAGTAACACGAAAAGGTAAACAAATTGAAGAGCTTGAAAAAGAAAAGGTAGATCTTACAAATGATTTATTTGAAATATTGCCCATAGCAACAAAACGAGAGAAAGTAATTACAGAGTTAAGGGAGACGAACACTGACCTTGCAGAAAAACTTGAACAAACAAAAGCAGCACTTGAAGAAAAAACAGCAGAAATTGATAAGCTAACAGCAAGAATTAGCAGACTAACAAAAACGCTTGAGGAAAGTAGGAAAAACAATTTACCAAATGCTCCGTTAAGCCCGTTCTCTAGTAGCAGTGAAAAGGAAGATTCACCCAGACCATTGTCCAAGAATAATACACTTTTCTCCTCAATATCTTCTGATGATGAAGCGGATATTAGTAGCAATGAGAATGAAACACAAAGTAAGAGCAAGCGGCAACGAAACAGAGCAACCAAGAGCGTGCCAGGGAAAAAAACTGAGAAGATAGTTCGTGACGCCTACCCCTCAAGTGGTGATGATAGCGGAATAGAAGGAGATACAGAAGAGCCTAAAAACAAGTCTAATAAAAGAGCAGCATCCCGTAGCCCCTCTCTAAGTGGTGATAGCAGCGAAACAGAATCAAAATCTCCGAATAGAGCCAAGAAAAAACAAAAAGCACTCAAAACTAGTAAATTGTCTTCCAGTGAAGACCGCTCGTCTAGTATTTTCTCATCGGAGCATTCATCTAGCGATTCCTCTGCAAGTGGTGATAGCAGCGAAGAAAAACCTAAGGCTAAAACAAAACCATCCAAGACTAAAACAAAAGCTAAGAAAAAACGTAAAAAAATTGGTGATGAATCTTCCGATCCTGACTGGTCTTCTTCATCAAACCATCTCACTCGCACTGAAAAAGAAAACATTACACATTTTGTGCCGCAAGGAGAGCTAAACGAAAAGGGAAAATACAATTTAGATGATCGTCTTGCTGCTGTAAATGATAATCAAGGGCTACTTGACAAACTTGATAGGGAAGCAGCAATTACAGCAAATATAGATATCAAAGCAATCGATGCTAAAAAATCTGTAGAAGCTGAAAAAACCGGTTTCGTAGAAATTAGACCGGAGCATGATCATTCAACGGGACATGGTAGCAATAATCAAGCCTTAATTGCAGAAATTCAAGCAGGAAAGATTGACAAGAATACGGTAATAGCCATTGAGCGTAAGCAGTACGGTGAAAACCAGGGAATGAAGGATATAATTAAGATAGCCAATATTTTGGAACATAATGAAAAAAATCCTAATAGTCCAATCAATCTCCCTGAAAAGCTAGAAAATACACTTATATTGCAAGATGCACTTTTATATAAAGCAGCTAAAGAAAATGGAATTAAAGTTATTAGCCTAGAAAAAGTTATTAGCCTAGAAGGCAGGAATTTAGAACATGCAAAAGGGACTGCTTTGTATAATGAAAATCGTGAACAATATATGACTGACGTAATTAGTGAGATTCGCAGTAAAGGATATAATGTAATTGCAAATGTCGGCTCTAGCCACGAGGCTAACTTAAAGAAAGCTTTAGAAAACCAGCAGAAACACGATACAGGATTTAGCAATATACCTAGAAAACTAAGACCAGAAGCTTTAGAAAACAATCAGAGAAAAAGTACCGGCTCCAGTCACATACATAAAGGAGTATTACAAGAAGCTTTAGCTATTGCAAAAACAATTCCGGCAGGAATGGTTAAGATAAAATCAGTAAATCAACCTAAACCCCAACCTTTAACAATTATACAACCAAGAGAGAAGGGAAAGAAACAAGGAGCTTCAATATGATAGTTTAGAAAATAACCAGAGAAAAAACAGATATAATCTTCGTTGATTGTGCTTATATTTTCCATAATATAGAACTTTTATTTGTAGCCGGTTTATATGATATTTGTGCTAAACCGGCTACAAATAAAAGTTCTATAATCTATATTATGGAAAGTAAACATGCTATATAGACAAATTAATAAATAATTTAATAATACCGCATTATCTATTATCTTACCATAATAAACTGGATATCTAAATCTAGTTTCTGCCAGATTTTATCACAAGTAAGGATTGGATAATTTTTAAGCATAGCAAGTGCAACACAAGCTCTATCTCCAAGTGATAAACCATAAATTCTAGTTTTATTAATTATCTTTGCACTAATTAGTGCTTGCTCAGGGCAAAAATCTACAATTTTGATGTCTGATAATTTAATAAGGGTTTTTGCCTCACCTTCTGTTAAATCCTGCACTTCGATACAATATTTATAAACTTCAGCAACATTCACGCTTGAGATAATTCCGTCTTTCATATATTTTTTAATCAATTGATATCCATCTTCTTTAGCAAATAAAGCAATTAGCACTGATGCATCAAATACTATTTTAGACATTTTTACTACTTCTTGCTTCTTCAATTAAATATTCTTGACGTTTTCTAGCAATAAAATCATCTACTAGAGAAATTTTCCTATCAGGGTGATTTTTCATAAAAAGTTCATGTATTTCATCAATTATATGATCAGCATTAATAATTTTAATTTCCTCATCATCAACCTCTATAGTTATTTTTTCACCGGGATGTATATTAAATTTTTCTCTAACTGAGGAAGGTATAAGCATTCTACCGTGTTGATCTATACTTGTTATTATTCTTTCCATATTTTGTCTTTTATGATTATTATATTATATTGCCATTTATTATAATATGGTATTTTTATTTAAATTACAATTTATATTGTAATTTCAAATACAAATTAATAAAAAACCCATTTTTAAATCTAATCTAGTCAAAGCTTAATTTTTGTAATATAATGTTGTTATGACCAAAAAGATTAATAATAATTATTCGGCTATTGCTAAAAGAGTTATTTTCGCAGAAGCTACCGCTTTACAAAAATTATCTGATAATATACCGAATGATTTTGATAAAATTATAAATTATCTTTTACATTTTAAAGGTAGAGTAATTTTAACCGGTATAGGTAAAAGCGGTTATATTGCCAGGAAAATAGCAGCTAGCTTTGCCTCGACCGGTATGCCGGCTTTTTATCTTCATCCGGCAGAAGCAAGCCACGGTGACCTGGGTATGGTAACCTCTGATGATTTGGTTATTATGCTATCTAATTCCGGTGAGACTAAAGAATTAATTAATATAATTGAATATTGCCGAAACTTGTCTATAAAAATTGTGGCCATGACAATGAACGCTACTTCTACTTTAGCACAAAAAAGTGATTTTTTATTGATAGTTCCGAAATATGCGGAAGCTTCGTTAATCGGTGCCCCTACTATTTCTTCCTTAATAATGCTATCACTCGGTGATGCTTTAATAACGGCAGTACATGAAGAGCGAGGCTTTACTAAAGATGATTTTCGGCTATATCATCCAGGCGGCAAGATTGGAGCAAATCTGACAAAAATCGGTGATTTGATGCGTAGCGGTGATCAAATACCTTTAGTATATGAAGACACGCCTTTTACCGATACTATAATCATAATGAATGAAAAATGCTTGGGATGTGCTTTAGTGGTTGACAAAGATTTACATTTACTGGGAATTATAACGGACGGCGATTTGCGTCGTCATATTAACGATAAGATAAATGCAAAATTTGCAATCGATATAATGACTAAAAACCCTACTTATATTTCGCCGTTAATCTTTGCCAAAGAGGCATTGGATTTGATAAAAAACGAAAAAATCACCAACATACCGGTAGTTTTGGGTGGTATAGTTAAAGGTATTGTTCATATTCATGATTTACTAAGAAGCGGAGTTAATTAAACTATGCGTTCGGATGTCATGCCGTGGCTACGATGTGGCACTGTTGTGTGTATACACCAAACGTCATTGCGAGCGACTGAAAGGAGCGTGGCAATCTAGAAAATAATAAATTTCATATTTTTCCTAGATTGCCACGTCGATGCTACGCATCTCCTCGCAATGACGAGGTAAAATTGAGCCATGCAACAACGCTGGCTTGACCACGGCATCCGGTCTTTTTATTAAGGTTTTTTTTTCTGGATACCGTGGTCAAGCCACGGTATGACACCGTACTTGCAACTAACCATAAAATGACACAACGACCTCATAGTAATCCACATATAAAATCAATATGTTATCTTATAAAATAAAAACTGCTTCATTAAAAATTTTCTCTTTTTTATGCATAATAGGAATTTTATATATCGGATATATATTAATAAAAAATACTTCTAATATAATTGAAAAACACGATCACAAGCTAAATACCCCCTTATCTTCTTCCGCCAAGGTCGACCATACTACCAATCATAATCTAGAATATAAAATTATATTAAAAGATTCTGTTTTTGAAGGGCTGAATAAAAATTTAAATTCATATACGATTAAAGCCGAGCAAGCTATAAAAGATTCAGATGATAAATATAAATTAGATAAAATAAATGTATTGTATGAATTAAAGGACAAGCACCTGCTTACTATTAATGCAAAAAACGGTTTTTTAAATAAAGAATCAAACATTTTAAACTTACAAAATGATGTAAGAGTTTTTTTAGAAGATATAGCATTTAATACTAATGACGCACAAATTGATTTAATTCAAAAAGATATAATAAGTAACTCTTCCGTCACATTAACTTATAAAAATTCTAGTGTAATATCAAATAGTTTTAGTACTCAAAATGATAATAACCTTATAATTTTTAAAGGGAATGTTTTTACAACTATCAATCTATTAAATTTTTAATTGGGATTATGTTTATGTTCCGGTTTAGATTTAAATATAAGATATTATTTATTTTACTGTTTTTATTCGGAACGGAAATATTTGCAAAAGAGCAAGAGGTTAAAATTCTTCCTTCTAATCTATATATACAATCCGATAGTTTGATTATCGATAGAATAAAGCAGAAAATAGAATATATAGGGAAAGTAATCGTATATTTTGAGGATGCAGTATTAAGAACAGAGATATTAGAAGTTATTTATAAGATAGAAGGAAATGAAAAAACCGTTGATCGTGTTATTATTCCGACAAAATTAACGGTAAAGAGAGAAATGCATGATGAATTGTTAATTGCCGATTCGGCAGAATATTTTTTAGACAATAAACAACTTATTTTACTCGGTAACGTAATATTACAGCATGACGGTAGCATTTTAAAAACCGATAAACTAATTTATTATATAGATACTACAATGAAAAAAAATTAATGGATAAATTAGAAATTAAAAATATATCAAAATCCTATAAAAAAAGGATGATACTGCGTGATATTTCTCTTGAGCTAAATAAAGGCGAAGTAGTTGGCTTATTCGGTCCCAACGGAGCAGGAAAAACTACTTGTTTTAGTATTATTATCGGGTTAATGAAACCAGACAAGGGGAAGTTATTATTAAATAATAAAAATATTACTAATTTACCGATATATTTAAGAGCAAGGTTAGGTCTTGGTTATCTCCTTCAAGAACCTTCAATTTTTCGTGGGTTATCGGTCAAGGATAATATTAAGGCAATATTAGAAATATCTGAAAATGATAAAGAAATAATTGAACAAAAAACAAATGATTTATTAAAGAAATTTTCTATTTTACATTTAAAAGATTTACCTGCCGTAGGGTTATCGGGTGGGGAGAGGCGTAGGCTTGAAATTGCTAGAACTTTGGCGATCGAACCTAAATTTATTATGTTAGATGAGCCGCTTGCAGGGATTGACCCCCTTGCCGTTTCAGATATAAAAAATCTAATTACTTATTTACGTGAGTTTAATATCGGTATTTTAATTACCGATCATAATGTACGTGATACCTTAGATATTGTAGATCGAGCTTATGTTATTTTTGACGGCAAAGTATTGTTAGAAGGTAATTCAAAAGAAGTAGCTACAAGCGAGGAAGTAAAAAAAGTATATCTAGGAAATACTTTTAGCTGATAATTTACTTAATAATCAAATAGTTATAGTTATTGGAGATAATTATGAATGAGGGGCGTGAATCAGATAATTATTATGCTAAGGAACTATTTTATAAACTTGCTAAAAAAAATGAAATTGCAAAAAATAAAATAAACCTTAATGAAATCGAAAAAGCAATTTACTTTGCAAAAAAATCTCACGGTGAGCAAAAAAGACATTCCGGCGAGCCTTATTATTCGCATCCTATGGAAGTTGCTTCAATGGTTTCGGATTATCTCTTTGATACGGATACTATTATTGCGGCTATTTTACATGATGTGGTCGAAGATACCTCTTCTTCTCTTAAACAAATTGAATTACTTTTCAATAAAAGAGTGGCGGAAATAGTCGATATTGTAACTAAATTAACTACCGAACACCAATTATCTAAAGAAGAAATCCTTTATAAAATCAATAACTTCCCTGACCTAGAGCGTAAAGCCTGCACTATTAAAGTTATAGATCGTTTACATAATATGAGGACTATTACTAATATAAAATCAATTGAAAAGCAAAAAAGAATTGCCAAAGAAACTTTGGATGTTTATATATCAATGGCAAACTGTACGAATTTACCTGCGGTAGCAAAGGAGCTTGAGGAAATTGCGACTAGGATTTATGAAGCATAGAGCACTTGTCATGCCTGTGGCTTGATGGGTGTTGTACGAAAGTTAAAGAAAAGGTTATGTCATACCGTGGCTTGACCCTGTGTTGTACGAACGTTTTAATAAAGAGGTAAAAATTCTGTCATTCCGTGGCTCCGACCACGGAATCCAGTTTTATAACGTCATAAAAAGGCTCTAAAATAAGTCTAATATGGCTTTATTTTTCTGGATGCCG
>JAJIYK010000068.1 GCA_020881235.1 Rickettsia endosymbiont of Oxypoda opaca
ATTACAAGTATGGTGTCATACCGTGGCTTGACCACGGTATCCAGAAAAAACCTTAATAAAAAGACTGGATGCCGTGATCAAGTCACGGCATGACACCGTACGCTTTGCAAAAATTCGATCCACGCAACAATGCCCGCTCGCAATGACGCTTGGGGTATCTGACCTTGCTATAAAAAAACGTACAGATTAAAGAGAGACGTTTTTAATTTTTTTGTAGTTTATCTCATAATTCATAAGGAAACTTATAAAATTAGTGTTTGCTAACCTGGAATTAAACAGCGAGAAACTTGATTACTCTCTACATCCGCCGTTTAATGCCTTTGTAGAAATACCAAAAACTAAAGAGTGGTGCACCCGAGAGGATTTGAACCCCTAACCTTATGATCCGTAGTCATATACTCTATCCAATTGAGCTACGGGTGCTAGTGAATAAATATATTTTCAAGTAAAATGTATAATGAGCAAAGCCCAAAAACCATGGTAAATGAAAATAACAATTTAATATTTAAGAGCGGATTAATAATATAATTTACTTAATAATATTACACTATTACTGCTTTGCAGCATATCTAAAAGCTCAGCACTTGTCAAGGAAACATGCTTTTTAAAGAAATCACTAAAATTATTACAAATATATACAATTAATAGTTGAATATTTTAAATAAATAAAATATATATATTGTGCATAAAATTAATATGAGAGAAAGAGCATGACTAAACTTTTTAAACTTATAATAACTTACTTACTTTTTATTAGTAGCTTAGCCCAGGCTGAAACTATAGCAGAGCCGGCTAAGGAAATTTTAGGAATAGTTAACTCCTTAAAAGTTGAAGAGAAATGGCAAAAAGGGAAAACTATTAATTGTAAAACCGGTGAAACTATAGAAGAATATACCGGCGAGCATAAAAAAACCGGTAATCGTATTACACATGATGGTTGTTTTGTTTATGCTGTAGCATCTTCTCTTAATATAGCAAAAGATTCTTTACCGCCTCATCCTGAATTCGGTACGGATTTTATTCCGTTCCTTACAAATAAACAAGCCGATTGGTATGAGAAAGAAGGAAGCAAACAAGGATGGAATTATATTAAAAATAAAGATAAGGACAATAATTTTATCCAGGCACAAAAATTAGCTAATCAAGGATATTTAGTTATCGCAATATATAAAAATATCAATCTTAAAAGACTCGGGCACACTTCTATAGTTATACCGAGTAATAAAGATGTAGAAAAAATTAAACTAGAAGGTCCTGATACTGCACAAGCCGGTATAAATAATTTTTCCTGCGGTTCATTAAAGAAAGGCTTTAAAAATAAAAAAGACGTATTTAAAAATAATGAAATAAAGTTTTATTATCACAAAATTAATAGCTAATTTTTTATTATTTTAACCCGAAAACCTCGTCATGGCGAAGCCACGCAGGCGTTGTTGCATGGCTTGAATTTTTGCAAGGCGTTCGGTGTCATGCCGTGGCTTGACCCTGTGTTGTACAAACGTTGAAAAAAGGCGGTGTCATGCCGGGACTTGATCACGGCATCCAGGAAAATAAAGCCATATTAGGCTTATTTTAGAGTCTTTTTATGACATTATAGACTGGATTCCGTGGTCGTAGCCACGGAATGACAGAATTTTTACCTCTTTATTTAAACGTTCGTACAACACAGGGCTTGACCACGGTATGACATTGAAACCATTTTTAGAACCATGCAACAACACCAGGTTTGCTAGACCTCTGAATAGATATCTATTAATCGAGCCAATAAATATAAATAAACGATTTCATTTCTTCTTAAACATCTCAAGCATTCTTTCTGTAACTATGAAACCGCCGAAAATATTTATAGATGCAAGAAAAGTTGCAAAATATCCAAGTAAAGTAGAGAAACTAAAAGCCGCACTACTTGCCGCAATCATCGAACTAATAACTATAATACCTGAAATAGCATTAGTAATTGACATCAAGGGTGTATGTAAAGCCGGCGTTACTTTCCAAACTACATAATATCCCACAAAAGAAGCTAATACAAAAATTGTTATAGCAAAAACTAACGGATCAATGCCTCCGCTACTTGCCTGCCAACTACCGTCTATTACTAAATCTTTTAATTTATCTGATAAATTTTGTGTCTTCTCGGCTATTTCTGCAGCTTGCCTTGCTGCTATCGGTAATTGATTCATATTTTTACCTAAATTTAAATTCCTTAGCGTTGTTGTATGGCTCGAAAATTGATAAAAGCCTCGTCATTGTGAGCAATTGAAGGTGTTGTTACGTGGCTCGAATTTTTGCAAGGTGTTCGGTGTCATGCCGTGACTTGATCACGGCATCCAGAAAAATAAAGCTACATTAGACTTATTTTAGAGCCTTTTTATGACGTTATAAAACTGGATTCCGTGGTCGTAGCCACGGAATGACAGAATTTTTACCTCTTTATTTAAACGTCCGTACAACAATTGGTACAAGCCACAGTATGACATTGAAACCATTTTTCGAGCCATACAACAACGCTGCTATACATAGTTGACGGTTCTACTATTTGCTTAACAATCACATCAGCGAAACACAAGCTATGTTACTTTAAAATCTCTAACATAATTCACTAAAAATTCAACGTTTTCAGGGGGGGTTTCCGGCATAATGCCGTGTCCGAGATTAAAAATAAACTTCTTACCGTTAAAATTCGATAAAATCTTGCTCACTTTTTCTTTAATTACATCCTTATCGGTAAGTAACACTATCGGATCTAAATTGCCTTGTACTATTATTTTATTGCTCCACGATTTCATTACCTCAAGCGGTACATACTGATCACAAGCTATAATATCTATACCTGTTTCCGCTATGTATTTTTCATATAGCCATCCGGAGTTTTTTGGAAAACCAATAATAGGAATATTAGGAAAATATTTTCGTATTTCCATTATTATTTTTTTTGTAGGTTGTAATACAAAATCTACATATTCTTCGCTACTCAAAACTCCTGCCCACGAATCAAAAAGCTTTAATATATCTGCTCCGGCTTTTGCTTGATTTATAAGATGATAAGCAGTTTTTTCGGTAATAAAATCTAAAAGCTCTTTAGCTAATTGTTTATTTTCGTAAATAAATTTTTTGCTTATTTTAAAATCCTGTTTGCCCTTTCCCTCTAACATATAGCTCATCACTGTCCATGGGCTACCGGTAAAACCAATTAAAGAAATATGTTTTGGTAGCTCAGCTTTTACTTTTCTGATTATCTCATAGATAGAAGAAAGTTTTTTACTAGGATCATTTTCTAAATATCTAAAATCATCGTGTGATTTGAATTGACGTAATATAGGACCTATATTTTCTTTAAATCTCACATCCCAACCAAGTGCATGCGGTAATACTAAAATATCGGAAAAAATTATTGCTGCGTCAAAATTGTAACGTCTTATCGGCTGCAGGGTTATTTCAGTTGCTTTATCAACATCATAGCATAACTCAAGAAAACTATCTACCGTTTTCCTGACTTTCATGTATTCCGGTAAGTACCTACCTGCTTGTCGCATGAACCAAATCGGAGTATTAGTATTGTTATTCTTCAGAAGTTCAAAAATTTGATTCATGTTACTACTAAATAACTATATTAAATATATTCTTTATAGTTGTATATGGAGACGATATTATGTAGATTAATTCTTTTCAACATAGTTATCAACAAAATTCTTTTTCAAATTACCTTAAGTTATTTAGTGATTATAACAATTATTCACATAAATTTATATAGCTTCTATAGAGTGGATAACTAAGTGTAAGATTTGTTTATACCTCTTGAAAACTGTATTTTACAAAGCATTTAGGTATTTATTCACAATTTTATCCACAAATTAATCACTCAAGGAAAATTAGCACTGAAAAGCTTTATCTAATAAGGGTTTAGAGCTTATTTTAACGGAAATTAATACAATAATAATAAGTTATTAAGAAAATTATCCACAATAACATATATGACCCATGACAAAGCTGATTATTCACCTTGTTTCAGACTCTTCCGTACAAACTGCTAAATATGCAGCAAATTCTGCTCTTGCTCAATTTGCTACTATTAGACCAAAATTATACCATTGGCCGATGATTAGAAATCTAGAATTATTGAAAGAGGTATTAAATAAAATTGACTCCAAGCACGGTATGGTTTTATACACTATTGCAGATCAAGAATTACGTAAAACATTAATGAAATTTTGCTATGAGCTAAAAATTCCGTGTATTTCGATAATAGGTAAAATTATTAAAGAAGTATCGGCATTTTCAGGAATAGAAATAGAAAAAGAACAAAGTTATAGATATAAATTCGATAAGACCTATTTTGATACGGTTAATGCTATTGATTACGCTATTAGACATGACGACGGGCAAATGCTTAGCGAACTAGCAGAGGCCGACGTTATTTTAATAGGACCTTCGAGAACTTCAAAAACCCCTACTTCCGTATATTTAGCCTATAACGGCTTAAAAACGGCAAATATCCCTTATGTTTATAACTGCCCTTTTCCTGATTTTTTGGAAAAAGCCACCGAGCAATTAGTGGTAGGACTCGTTATTAATCCTAATAGGCTTATTCAAATACGTGAGGCACGAATGAATCTATTACAAATTAACGAAAATACTAACTATACGGACTTTAAAACAGTTCAAGAAGAATGTTTAGAAGTTAAAAGGATTTGTCAGCAGAAAAATTGGCCGGTAATAGACGTATCGACAAAATCAATAGAGGAAACAGCCGCCTTGATAATGAAGATATATTATAATCGAAAAAAAACTATCTATGCAAAATAAAAAATTTTCATTATTTACAACTATGAAAGCGTGCCTTATAATTTGAGTATACTACTCGTCTTTTAAGAATGGGAATTTTAAGAATTGAGAACTGTTACCTTGTGAGGTATTGTTGCGGTGGCTCGAATTTTTGCAAAGCGTTTGGTGTCATGCCGTGACTTGATCACGGCATCCAGTCTTTTTATTAAGGTTTTTTCTGGATACCGTGGTCAAGCCACGGTATGACACCATACTTGTAATAACCATAATACGGTAAATTACAAGCCATGCAACAACACCGCACGTAGGCGGGAATGACATCGAAAACTTAAAAATTAGGGGAATTATGGCAAATAACGTAACAGACAAGTCTTTTGAAGAAGAAGTATTAAAATCCGATTTACCGGTATTAGTTGATTTTTGGGCAGAATGGTGTGGTCCATGTAAGATGCTAACACCGATAATAGAACAATTAAGTCAAGAATTGCAGGGTAAGGTAAAAATTCTAAAAATGGATATTGAAGAAAATCCTGAAACCCCTTCAAAATACGGCGTACGTAGTATCCCAACGCTGATCCTATTTAAAGAAGGCAAACAAGCCGATATTAAAATAGGTGCGTCGGAAAAAAAATCTATTTTAGAATGGCTTAATAAATCTATTTAATACTAATTAGCGTCATTATGTCACTTAAACATTCAAATGTATTTATAGAAATAACGGACGGTTGCATTGAAGGGATTGACACCAGAAAACGAGCACAAGGGTTAAAACACTTTTTTTTAGGCAAAGGAGATTTATTTTCTTTAAATATTCCCATATTACATGATATTAATTTTTCTTGTTATCAAGGAGAAAAAATAGCTTTTATCGGTAGTAACGGTTCCGGTAAAAGCTCTCTTCTAAAGGTAATAGCGGGAATTTACCCGTTAAAATCTGGTAAAATAAAAGTTCACGGAAATATTGCGGCGATTATTGATATGGGAGTCGGTTTTGAACCTGAACAAACGGGTCGTGAAAATATTAAAATGCTGATGCTATATAGTAATATGTTAGATAAATATAGCAAAGAGGTTGAGCAAGAAATTATAGAATTTTCCGAGCTTGGTAGTAAAATTGATTTACCGATAAAAAATTATAGTTCCGGAATGCTATCACGCCTTGCTTTTTCGGTATCAATATTTCAAAATCCTCAGATTCTTTTACTTGACGAAATTTTTGCGGCAGGTGATAATTATTTTATAGAGAAATCGCTTAGCTTGATGAAAAATAAATTTAAAAATACGCCTATTTCAATAATCGTCAGCCATCAAGAAGATATTATTAAGGATAATTGTAATAGATGTATTTTATTACAAGAGGGCAGTATTGTCGGCGACGGTGATCCGACTGAAATGTTTAAAATTTTTAATAGAGAAACTCATAAATGATAAAGTATTTTTTTTCCAAAAAATACTGGCGATCAGTAATATTACTAGTTAAGACTTCTATAGCTCGCCAAAATAAGGATTCTTTTTTGGGGTCTTTATGGAGTTTGATACAGCCTTTTGTCCATATAATGGTAATTTCTTACTTTTTTGCTTTTCTATTAAAACAGCCAAGGGAATTCATGATAATGAATTTAGTGGGAGGTATCCCTTTATGGACTTTTATAGTAAGCAGCCTAACTATCTCGTCAAATTCACTAGTAGTGCGTGATCAAATAGTTAAAAAGGTCGGAATTTCAAAAACTTTCTTTCCGGTAGCTGATAGTTTAGCACAAGTTTACAATTTAATTTGTTCATTCTCGGCGATGTATTTTGCATTTATTTTATTATTTCCGGAAAAATTTAGCTGGCAAATAATTTTTATGCCGATCCTTATATTACCGTTAATAGTTTGTGTAGTTAGCGGTTCTATTGCGGTGGCGTTTTTAACTCCTTATATCCGAGATATCCCACAAATATTAAATGTTATTTTAAGTGTAGTTTACTGGACCATTCCTATTATCTACCCATATTCTATGATACCGGAATCTAAAAAGATATTCTTTGAGCTTAATCCGTTCTTTTTGGTTATTAGACCGGCACAGTTTTTAGTAATTGAAGGAAGATTACCGGATTTAATATTAGTTATTAAATCTATTATCGTGGCGTTTATTACCGTTTGTATAAGCTATCTTATCTATAAACGCTTTTCTAAAAAAGTTATTTATTATCTATGAAGCTCAGTTTTAATCTAGATTTTAACAATTTAGATTTAGAGGGTCTTAAAAAATTAGATCAGATATTTTTAAGTTTTCTTCTTGAAGGTGATAAGTCTCTATATAACGATATTTTATTATTTCGATCTACTCCTCACAATATCCCACCAAAAGATTATTCGGATTTTTTATTAAAAATTGCCCCTTTTTTAGACGATTTTTTAGCTGAATTATTTAATATTTCTAAAGCGGTTAGCGAATTAAGACAGCGTCATAAAGAATTTGACGTAATTTATGAATGTAAAAGAAAATTCATTCAGCGTTATGCATTAAAGAAATATCCTATCGAAAAAATAAAAGAAATTGATTTTGAGAATATTTTTACGGCGTTAACTAACCTTTTAGGAGAAAATTTTACTTCCAAAGAATTTGCCAAGCAAGTAATTAAATGGCAATTAGAGGAAGGGAAGTTTTCAAAAGAGTTAGAAATAGCAGCTAAATATGCGGCATGTAGGGTTTACGGTCAGGAATTACATGAGGAATCATCGAAAGCATACAAACATGTCATACCGTGGCTTGACCACGGTATCCAGAAAAACCTTAAGAAAGAACAACTGGATACCGTGGTCAAGCCACGGTATGACATTCTATTCACCACACCCCAAAAACTCGATAAAGATAACCTAATCGACCCTAAAAAAATAGCGAAATATCAAAAAACCGTCAGAGAGGGTTTTGATTATTTCGATCCTTCCGTTAATTTAAATGCAGCTTTAAATCATGCCCATTATTGCATTTATTGCCATAAACAAGAAAAAGATTCATGTTCTAAAGGCTTCGCTCCTCCTCGCAATGACACTGAAGGCTGCCCGTTAAAACAAAAAATTTCCGAGATGAATTACGTTAAAGCACAAGGCTTTAATTTAGCGGCTCTGGCGATTATTATTATCGATAACCCGATGGTGGCAGCGACCGGTCACAAAATTTGTAATGATTGTTCAAAATCTTGTATTTATCAGAAGCAAGAGCCGGTAAATATTCCGTTAATTGAGTCAAATATTTTAGAGGAAACGCTTAATTTACCTTACGGGCTTGAGATATATTTACTTCTCACTCGTTGGAATCCTCTGAATATTGCTACCCCTCTGCCAAAAGAATCAACCGGCTATAATGTTTTAGTCACAGGGCTAGGACCGGCCGGTTTTAGCCTTAGTTATTATTTATTGCACTCCGGTCATAACGTGGTGGCAATAGACGGCTTAAAAATTACGCCGTTGTCGTTTGACGTTAATAAGCCTATAAAATACTGGTCGGAATATAAAAACCGATTATCCGAAAGAGTTCCGAAAGGTTTTGGCGGTGTAGCCGAATACGGCATCACTAGCAGGTGGGATAAAAATAATTTGGATATATTACGGTTAATATTAGAACGAAATAATAATTTTAAATATTACGGTGCGGTGCGTTTAGGTAGTAATATAACGACCTCACAAGCTTTTGCATTCGGCTTTGACCATATAGCTTTTTGCAGCGGAGCAGGGCAGCCTAAAATTCCGGAAACAGATAATTTTGCTGCTAAGGGAGTTAAAACGGCTTCCGATTTTCTTATGACGTTGCAAAGTAGCGGAGCATTTTTAGAGAAATCTATTACTAATATGGTGATTAGGATGCCGATAGTGATAATCGGCGGCGGGCTTACTTCTCTCGATGCGGCAACGGAAAGTTTTTATTACTATAAAATGCAAGTAGCAAAGTTTTTTGCTAATTATGAGTTAGCGGTTAAAAAACACGGCAAAGCTTACGTTGAAAAAGCTTGGACGCCGGAAGACAGAGAAATAGCCGAGGAATTTATTAGTCATGCTAAATTATTTAAGGATGCAAAAGACTTTTACGAAGTAAGGCAAATTTTTAACAACCTTGGCGGGATTACTATTTATTATCGTGGAAGTTTACAAAATTCCCCTGCTTATAAATTAAATCACGAGGAGTTAATGCAAGCTATGGCGGTAGGTGTAAATTTTATTGAAAATATGCAGTTGCACGTTATTAACGTCGATAAATATGATTATGTAGAATCTGTAGAGTTTAACAACTATGGAGAGCGGAAAAAAGTAAAAGCTAGAACCATAATTATGGCAGTCGGCACTGAAAATGCAAAAATTGAATCACCGGAAGAAAAATATAGTTACTTTGGTGATTGTGATCCAAAATATGCCGGTAGTGTAGTTAAGGCACTTGCTAGTAGTAAAGAAGGGTATGAAGCTATCAATAAGAGGCTGGATTCCATGGTTAAACCGGCGTTGTTGCGTAGCTCGAAAAAAGTGCCGTATGTCATTCCCGCGAAGGCGGGAATCCAGAAAAAACACTTAAAACAAGCAAAATTATATAAAAATTTACTATATAATTCGCTTAAATACTCTCTGGATTCCCGCCTTCGCGGGAATGACATCAGAAATTCGAGCCATGCAACAGTGCCGGTCAAGCCCCGGAATGACAAACTTTTTAGATTAGAAGATTGTAAAGGATTTTTTGCTAAGCTTGATTATCTACTAAATAGTAAAATTGAAAAAATAAATATTTTATCGGATAAAATAGTTGAGTTGGTAATTCATTCGCCGCTAGCTGTGCAAAATTTTAAGCCGGGGCAATTTTTCCGCCTACAAAATTATTCGGATGACGTAACCAAATTAATGGAGCCGTTAGCTCTTACCGGTACATATGTTGATTTGGAGAAAAATTTAATTCATTTAATAGTTCTTGAAACTGGGCAGTCTAGTAATTTATGTAGATATCTCTCTGTAGGCGAAGCTGTGGCTTTGATGGGACCGACCGGCACACCGACCGAAATATTGAAAGATAGTAATATGGTGCTAGTCGGCGGCGGGCTCGGTAATGCGGTTTTACTAAGTATCGGTCAAGCTTTGAAGAAAAATAATTGCCGAATTACCTATTTTGCCGGTTATAAGAAATTAGCCGATAGATTTTATGCAGAAAAAATTGAAGAAATAGCAGATAAAGTAGTTTGGTGTTTTGAGGAAGAGCAAAAATGTCGTTCCCGCACAGGCAAGAATCTATGCATTAAAGGCTCTGTAATAGACGGCATTAAGCACATGCAAACACAAGGAGAAGATTTTTTTCAAATAGATAGGGTAATAGCTATCGGGTCTGCTGAGATGATGGAAGCGGTAAGTAATATAAAGAATAAAGTATTCGGTGAAAATGTCGAGTTAATTGTTAGCGTTAATGCTTCAATGCAATGTATGATGAAAGGAATTTGCGGGCAGTGCGTGCAAAAAGTTAAAGGAGATAAAAGTTATATTTTTGCCTGTAGTTGCCAAGATCAAAACGCTGAGATAATTGATTTTCCGAGCCTAAAAAACCGATTGCGTCAGAATGCCGTACAAGAAAAGTTACAACGCAAATAGTCTCAAAATAAAATTTATTGACATAAAGCACACATTGTATTAATTTTGTAAGATGATAAAAAAACATATTAAAGAATCAAATATCTCACTTGATGAAGAAGAAAAATTATTATTATCTTCTTTTGAAAATGATGAATGGAAAAGAGTTAAAAATTTTGATCAAGCAAAAAAAATAGCACAAGGTGCAGCACAAATATTCTGCAGGGCATAATTAAAAAATCAAATCAAAGTGTGCACTTTTTAAATAGGTTTCCCTCCGTCCATATCCCCATATACTAAATTATGTACGGGATTTTTCATGAACGATTTGACCGTCTTTAGTAAGTAGCATTTGTTGCACTAATTCATCGTCGATATTAAAATTACCGTCCTGAAATGCATAATTTAATAAGTTATATAAATTCTTAGAATATAATTTAGAAGCATCAGTCGTGACCTTGCCGGCTAAATTTGACGGTCCTATTATCGTAACGCCGTTTTTAACAATAATTTGATCGAGTTTTGAACCTTCAACATTGCCGCCGGTAGAAGTTGCAATATCAACAATTACTGAGCCGTATTTCATGGAAGCAACCATTTGTTCCGTGACTAATATAGGTGCTTTTTTTCCCGGAATTTGTGCCGTAGTAATAACTATATCGTAATTTTTAATTATTTTTGCTAAAAATTCTTCTTGTTTAACTTTGTCATCACTTGACGCTTCAGAAGCATATCCTGATTTATCTTGCAAATCATTACTTAACTCCGGTGAGACAAATTTTGCTCCCAAACTTTCTACCTGCTCTTTTGTGGCTGTTCGCACATCATAGCCGGCAACGGCACTACCAAGCCTTTTAGCGGTGGCGATAGCTTGCAATCCTGCAACGCCGATGCCGAGTACCAGCGTTTTACACGGCGTGATTGTGCCGGCTGCCGTCATCATCATCGGGAAGCCCCTAGTGAAATGATAACTTGCTTCGATTACGGCTCTATAACCGGCTAAATTACTTTGAGATGATAAAGCATCCATATTTTGGGCTTTAGTAATTCGAGGTACTAACTCCATAGCAATACCGATCAGATTTTTTTTGGCTAATTGCGTAATATAGTCACGATTTAAATAAGGAGATAATAGCCCGATAATAATTGTGTTTGGTTTGGCAAATACTACTTCACTATATTTATCAGTTAAAGGCGATGGCTGTACTTTTAATATAATGTCGGCATCTGAAATAATCTCAAGAGGAACTGCCGAAATTTTTGCTCCGACATCGCTATAGTCTTTATCTAAAAAACCGGCAAGCAAACCGATATCTTTTTCCACTACAACCAAAAAGCCTTTTTTAATCAAAAGCCCTGCTACTTCAGGGGTAATAGCGGTGCGTGTTTCATTCTCGGCTCTTTCTTTCAAGGCAGCAATTTTAGCGGTAATTTTCATAAAATATTTAAGTTTTAATTATGTATTGGATTGTGTATTGTAAAATAAAACACCCAAATATCAAAATGAAAAAACTATTTTCTTTAATTATTCTTTGTTTCTTGGTGGGTGTATCTACCGCAAGTGCCGTAAATAACGAAGCTATTTTGCAATTTAAAACATATTTACGTGAAATAAAATCTGTAGCCATAGATTTTACTCAAGAAGATTCGCACGGCAATAAAGCCGAGGGGAAATTATTAATAAATAAGCCTCATAAATTTCGTTGTAATTATTATCCACCTTTTCCACTCGTTATTATCGGCAATAAAAATTACGTATCGATATATGATTATGATATGCAACAAGCAAGCCGAGTTAAGACGACTGAAAATATATTTAATTTTTTGCTAGAAGATAAAGAAGGGTTTGACAAGCATTTCACTTTTAAATCGGCAATAGATAAAGACAATATTTTTAAAATTACTATTTATCATAGTTTAACGGAACGCCGTAGCGAGATCACTTTTAATAAATCTACAAAACAGCTGCAAATGATGAAAATATTTGAAGACGGCAATATTATTACTATTACATTCAATAAAATCGTTAAAGTACAAAAATTTGCCGATGATTTGTTTAAGCTAAGAAGCCCTGAAATATTCGGTCTGCCGGAACGATTAGATAAATCTGCAATAGAAAAAAAATATATTAGCGTTGTTAGTTAGTACTTGTTTCTTTAAACCAAACAAGTTATGTTATTTATGCTAGCGGTGGGCATTGGTTTTATTCAAGTGGTCAGGTTCGAAAGAAAGCAGCCAAAGTAAGATTTAGTGGGTCACTGCTAGTATTTCAAGAATTGGTCGGGATTCATTCCTGCGTAGGATACTAAATTGTTATTGCACGGAGTCGTAGGCATCGTTGCGTGGCTCGAGAAATGGTTACAATGTCATACCGTGTACGCTTTGCAAAAATTCGAGCCACGCAACAACGCCAACGCCTCCTTGCGATGACGTTTGGGCAATTCGCACAATGAATGAAGTTGCGTACACAATACCAAAAAGTTTTAACTGTGAAATCATCCGTTCAATATATCCCTTTTGCTAGAAAATATCGCCCTAGCAACTTCTTTGAGCTGCAAGGGCAAGAAGTATTAGTAAAAATTTTAAGCCATACTATTCTCAATAATCGTCTTGCTCAAGGTTACCTTTTAACCGGTATTCGAGGGGTCGGTAAAACTAGTTCTGCACGTATTATTGCCAAAACCGTTAACTGCACCGCCTTAATTACCGAAGGCATAAATATTAGAACATGCGAGCTATGCTCAAATTGCATAAGCTTTAATAACCATAACCACCCTGATATAATCGAAATTGATGCCGCAAGTCGCACTAGTGTTGAGGATATACGTAAAGTAATAGAATCGGCTGAATATAAACCTTTGCTCTCGCAATATAAAATCTTCATTATCGATGAAGTGCATATGCTTTCTAAAGGTGCTTTTAATGCACTACTTAAAACTTTAGAAGAGCCGCCGCCTCATATAATATTTATTTTTGCGACCACCGAGGTACAAAAAATTCCTTCTACTATTATCTCAAGATGTCAAAGATATGATTTAAGAAGGCTAACATTTGAGGAAATTTTTAATTTACTTACCTTTATTTCAGATAAGGAAAGTTTAAAGGTAGAGCCTGCCGCTTTAAAAATAATTGCTGCCAAATCCGATGGGTCGGCAAGAGATGCGGTTTCTATTTTAGATCAAGCTGCCGGTATGTCGGCAAAGTCGGACGGTTTAATTACTTGTCAAATGATTAACCAAATACTTGGATTAGTCGATATTGCCGTTATCATAGAATTTTTTAATTACATAATTAATAGAGACGTAACAAGTGCTATTGCCTTAGTGGATAAACTCTATATGTCTTCCGCTAATCTTGAAATTTTTATTGAATCGGTAGCGGATTTTATAGCTTATCTTAATAAGGTAAAAATGCTACCTAATTATAGCCTGCCAATATATGAATCTTTTAGCGAAATTAAAGATATTTTAGCTAAAATTAGTTTCTTGCGTTTATCGGTTCTTTGGCAGATATATAGCAAAGCTATTCAGGAAGTTAAAATTTCCTATAATCAATTAACTGAAACGGAGATGCTAGTAATAAAATCTATTTATTCCCAATCTTTGCCGTCGATGGAGGAGCTAGCAAGCGTTAGCACCCGTGTTAGTACCCCGGTGCCTCAGGTTAAAGAGGATTATAAAATTATAGATTTTCTTAAATATATCCATCAAAATAATGAAATGGAAATATATTATTTATTATTAAATGAAGTTGAAATAAAAAGTTTTGCTAATAATAAACTAAGAATCGTCGGTCCTAATATTACGAGCAAAGCAAAACAACAAATTAGCGAATTGCTATTTAGTTGGAGCAAAGAAAAATTCGAGGTGCTAGTTACTAAACAGTTAGAAATTCAAAATTTAAAAAGTCAATTAACTAATAAAATAGAAGCAAGTAAAGATTTAGAATTAATTAAAAAACATTTTCCTAGTTCGATAATTTCGGATATATTGCTTAAAAATTAAAGATATAGTCTATCAGCCATTCATTTTCAGGAGTATAAATATATGGTAAATATTAATCAGTTTTTTAAACAAGCTCAAGCAATGCAAAAGAAAATGCAGGAAGCTCAAGAGCAGATGGCAAATACTAAATATACCGGTAAGGCAGGCGGCGGGCTTGTAGAAATAGTTGCAACAGGGCGTGGGGAAATTGAGAAAGTTTTAATAGATGCATCTTTATTAAAGGAAGAAGAAAAAGAAATTTTAGAGGATTTAATCAAAGTTGCTATTAACGATGCAAAGCAAAAATGTGATCAGGATTCTCAGAATTCTTTATCAGGTGCTTTAGACGGCTTAAATTTACCGCCTGGCTTTAAAATGCCGTTTTAAGCAAAAATACTTTGTTTTTACCTGATAGTTTTAATATTGCTAATTCTTGGCAGCTTTGTTGCATGGATCGAATTTTTGCAAAGCGTATGGTGTCATTCTAGTTCCTTGATCACGGCATCCAGTCTTTTTATTAAGGTTTTTTCTGGATACCGTGGTCAAGCCACGGTATGACACCATACTTGTAATAACCATAATACGGTAAATTATGATCCATGCAACTACTATTCTTGGCTTAGAAAATCGATCTTCCGCCTTTTTTACTAAAGCCGATATGAGCTTGCTCAAGTTTTTTAATCAGCTTGGGGGAATATGATTTTACATCACATGGTTTACCGCCTTCATATTTTTTAGCTAAATCCATTCCTCCCCTTATCATATTATAAGCAAAGTTCATTTTTTTTGTTTCGCCTGCTATTCTTTTAGGATTCATAAACATATAAATTTGATAAACAGCGAAGCTTTTAATCAATCGTTTTAAATTTATTCTAGATTCCTTGCTAATGCCTTGCAATTTATCTTTTGAATTGGCGAGTCCTTTGGTAGCATCCTGGACAAGCTTAGAATGTTGTTGCATTAAATAATTACTTACATCGGCAACATTTTTATTAATAAGTTTCTCACTAATTTTAAAGTTGAAATTTTTTGTCCTGCCAAAATACTTACGAATCAATAAAATAATTTGTGATTGTAATTTAGTTAAATCCATAGTTTGTTCATTTAAAAGTGCTAGTATCTGTTCGATATCTTGCTCAAATTGCTCATTCTGGCTAAGTTCTTCAAAGATTTTTTCCGCCTCTTCGGACTCAAGTTCATATTCATCGCTAATGCCTACTAAAGCTTCTTTTATTTGCTCAGCGAGTTTTTTAACTTCTTCCGGATTTTTTTTAACTTCTGCCATATTTATCTTTATTAGCTATAATTAAACTTATAGTAATATTTTATTTAAGCATGTCTACAAAAAACCGTCAATTATAATTATTATAATATATTTATTGAAAGATATAGGTGGGAAGAGTTGTGATTTATGTCATTCCTGCGGCAGGCGTGGTGTTGTTGTATGGCTCATAATTTACCGTATTATGGTTATTACAAGTATGGTATCATACCGTGGCTTGACCCTCTAGTGTACGAACGTTGAAAAAAAGCTGTGTCATGCCGTGACTTGATCACGGCATCCAGGAAAATAAAGCCATATTAGACTTATTTTAGAATCTTTTTATGATATTATAAGCTGGATTCCGTGGTCGTAGCCACGGAATGACAGAATTTTTACCTCTTTATTTAAACGTTCGTACAGTAGTGGGCTTGACCGGCGTTGTTGTATGGATACCCCAAGCGTCGATGCTATGCATCTCCTCGCAATGACGAGGTAAAATCGATCCACGCAACAACACTATATTAGGTGAGGGACGGTAACCCCGTAACTGTTACTAATTTCTTCTATTGCCTAAAAATCTAATCAAATATAAGAAAAGATTAATAAAATCTAAATATAGATTAAACGCTGCCATAATAGACATTTTTTGCCCTAATTCATCATTACCCGCCGTATAATACATGGACTTAATTTTTTGTGTATCCCAGGCGATTAATCCCATAAATACCACAACTCCGACGATAGAAGTAGCAAAACTTATTGCTGAGCTTTGCAAAAACATATTGACTAATGATACAAGAATAAGTCCTATAAGCCCCATAGCAAAAAAAGACCCAAGCGATGTTAAATCTTTATTTGTGTTATAACCGTACAAACTCATTCCACCAAAAACCGATGCACAAATAAAGAAAGTACGAGCTATTGATTCACCGGTATAGATAAGGCTAAGATAAGAAAGCGACATACCGGTTAAAGCGGCATAAACCCAAAACAGCGTTTGTGCCGTTTGCAGGCTCATCTTGCCAAAACCCATAAAAAAGTATAAGGCAATGCCTAAAGGGGCAAACATTATGATGGTGCCGAAACCGGTTTGAAACATCAAATTAGCAAGAGGCTCATATGAAACGGTGGCAATCGCCGCTACTCCCGTTAACAAAAGAGCTAAAGCCATGTAGTTATAAACTTTCAACATGTATTTTCTAAGTCCCTCATCGAAAGACTTATTTTTTGATGAAACCGTAAAAGTTTTCGTGTAATCTAACATAAACAAACCTACTTAAAAATTAAGTTATTATTTCTAATATAATATAACCCTTTAAAGGCTCTTTTTCAAGTAATAATTAATCTAATTTAATTTTATGTTAAAAATTGTTTACAGCAGAAAAAGATGTAGTTATTTTAGCATTAATTATGTATACAACATATATACGCCTCTGTGGTGGAACGGTAGACACGGTAGACTCAAAATCTACTGCCCTAAAGGCGTGCTGGTTCAACTCCGGTCAGAGGCACCACTATTTTAAACTAATTTAGAGTTAAGTCGTTATCCGGTGATAAATAAATTTTATAGTAGGATTATTATCGGTAAAAGGTTAATAATTAAATAAAATGTTCTTGTGTAACTCCCTATATTTCGTATATAGATAATATTAAAGTATAAACTTAAAGCTTCTTATGAAATTAATAAAATTACTGAGTATTCTTTTTATTGTCGGTTTTTCCTTAAGTGGTTGTAAAAGCAAAAAAACGGATAACGATTTAGTAACTCCTGTCGAAGAGCTTTACAACGGCGGTGTTGCTTTATTGCAAAAACAAAAATATCTAAAAGCTTCTGAGGAATTCGGTAAGGTTTTTTATCAGCATCCGGGTAATGAATTTACTCCTCGGGCTGAGTTAATGCAGGCCTATTCCTTGTTTTTAGCTTCTCAATACGATGAAGCAATTGACGTGCTTGATGTTTTTATTACGCTGCATCCGGCTAACGAAGATATTGCTTATGCCTATTACCTTAAGGCATTATCATATTATATGCTAATCTCGAACGTAAGCCTTGATCAATCGAGAACTTTTTTAGCTAAAAAAAGTTTTGAGGACGTAATTTTAAAATTCCCTAAAACCAAATATGCTATTGATGCGTCTTTAAAAATTGATTTAGTAAATGATCATTTAGCCGGCAAGGAAATAGCCGTCGGGCGTTATTACCTAAATGAAAAAAATCCGATAGCGGCGATTAATAGATTTCAGCAAGTCGTAGATAATTATCAAACTACGTCTCATACTGCGGAAGCACTTTATCGCCTCGTTGAAAGTTATATAATGCTTGGATTACCTGATGAAGCTAAAAAATATGCTTCGGTGCTCGGTTATAATTATCCGAATAGCCAGTGGTATTCTTACGCCTATAAATTAATTAAAGGCTCTTTAGGCGGGTAAATTATGCTGGAGAGTCTTTCAGTTAAAAATTTTATTCTGATAGACGAACTAGATATTGAGTTTAAAAAAGGTTTATGTGTTATTACCGGTGAAACAGGGGCAGGTAAATCTATTTTACTCGATGCTATTTTATTTTGTTTGGGTTACTCTTCCGGTAATGTAATAAAGCACGGCAAAGATTACGCTATTGTTAACTTAGTTTTTTCTTTAACTGAAGAAGTAAAAAATTTTTTGGCACAAGCATTTATTAAACATGACGACATACTGCTTATTAAATGCACACAGACACCGAATAATCGAAAAATTTTTTTCATTAATGACCAAGTAGTTAACAAAACTACTATGCAACAATTAGCGAATCATTTACTAGAGCTTCACGGACAAAATAATAATACTTCTCTGTTAGACCTATCCACCCATTTAGATATCTTAGATAATTACGGCGGGCTTTTAGCGGCACGTTTAGAGCTTGCTAAATGTTTTTATGATTGGCAAAATATCCTCAAAGAAATTGCTAAAATCACTGCGGAAAAAAATTCTATAGATCAAGAAATTGATTATTTAACTTTTGTAATTGAAGAATTAACAAAGCTTGATGTGATAGTCGGCGAAGAAGAAAAGCTAGTAAATATCCGGCAAAATTTACAAAGTCGTGATAAAGAATTGCAGTTAATTAAAGACATTTCCGAACAAATTAATAATCCTGAAATAAACAGTGCAATTAGCAAGGCGGATAGATTGCTTGCACGCTCTACGACTCACCAAAGTGAAAAATTTGCAAATATTGCGGCAAATCTAGAAGCGGTCTATTCTAATTTAGAAGAAGCTAGAGAAAAATTAGCCGCCATTGCCGATAATTTTAATCAAAATGAACATAATCTTGACGAAATAGAAGAAAGATTATTTTTAATAAAGGCAACTGCCCGCAAATATCATGTTCGTCCTGATGAGATAGGAGCGTTTTTAGATAAATCAATAGGACAATTAAATATATTGAAAAATAAAGTAGCCGGTGCCGAAGAATTAAATACAAAACAGTTTGCTAAGCAAGCAGAATATTATAATATAGCACAAAATATATCGGCTAAACGCCGTGTTGCTGCTGAAAGCCTTGAAAAAATAGTACAAAAAGAGCTGGGGCAGCTTAAAATGAAAAAAGCAATTTTTAAGATAGATATAGCTGCCAAAAGCGATCCGACAGGTACGGGGCTTGATAATATTAGTTTTATGGCGTCTACTAATCCAGGGATGAGTATTGCACCGATTAATAAAATTGCTTCCGGCGGAGAATTGTCAAGATTTATGTTGGCTTTGAAAACGTCTTTATTTGATAAGCAAATAAAACCCACTATTATATTTGATGAAATAGATACAGGAATCGGTGGAGAAGTTGCCGATAAAGTTGGAGAACGGCTAAAAAATTTGGGATCGATTGCACAAGTGATAGTTATAACTCATCAGCCGCAAATAGCGGGTAAAGCCGATCATCATATTATGGTCAACAAATTACAATTAGAAAAAAGGACGGAAGTTACGGTAAAAATTTTGAATATTTTAGAAAGACAACAAGAGCTGGCACGCATGATTTCCGGACGCTCTATTACGGATGCTAGTTTGATGGCTGCGAAGGAGTTGTTAGCATAAAATATTATTGAGTTGTATTGGCGTTGTTGCATGGCTCGAATTTTTGCAAAGCGTTCGGTGTCATGCCGTGACTTGATCACGGCATCCAGAAAAAACCTTAATAAAAAGACTGGATGCCGTGATCAAGTCACGGCATGACACCGCCTTTTTTCAACGTTCGTATACTAGTGGATCAAGCCACGGCATGACATTGGAATCATTTTTCGATCCACGCAGGCAATGTTTCGCAGGAAGACCGTTATGGCACAACCCTCAAAATTAACAGAGGATCATTTATGAATAATTATACAAAACTAGAAAATGAATTTTTAAAAATTTCGCATATTAATAATGCACTTGCTATACTTTATTGGGATATAGCAGCTAATATGCCGACCGGATCGGCAGAAAGTCGTACTAATGAAATAGTAACTTTAACTTCGTTAGTACATGGGATGCTAAAATCTGATGAGCTAAGTGACTTAGTCGGTAGAGCTAAAGAAGAAATAAAGGAGTTGAATAATTGGCAAGTAGCCAATATTAGAGAGATAGAGAGAAATATATTAGATGCGAATTGCATTGATGATGAATTGCAGAAGAAAATTGTTGCCGCTACTACCGAATGTGAATTAGTTTGGCGAAAAGCACGAGCAAATAATGACTATAATCTGTTTAAACCGCATTTGCAAAAAGTACTTAATTATACGAAAGAAATAGCTAAAGCACGAGCTAGTGTATTTAATTGCGGAATGTATGATGCCTTAATCGATATGTACGATCCAAATAGAAAAAGTGCCGAAATTAGAGAAATTTACAAGGTATTAAAGACAAATATTCCGGAATTAATAAATAAGGTTGTGGAAAAACAAAAAAGTGAAGAAATAATAGTAAGCAGCGATAAAATAAGCGTAGAGATACAAAAAAATATCGGCAAGCGTATTATGGAAATAATGCAGCTTGACCTTACTAAAGCACGGCTTGATGAGTCAGTGCATCCGTTTTGCGGCGGTACTTCGGATGATGTGCGGCTAACAACGAGATATGAGGAGAATAATTTTATTTCCGGATTAATGGGAATTGTCCACGAAACGGGACATGCTTTATATGAGCAGAATTTACCGAGTCTGTATAAAAATCAACCGGTAGGGGATGCAAAAGGTATGGCTTTTCATGAAAGCCAATCTTTATTTATGGAAATGCAGGTAGCAAAGTCAAAAGAATTTATAGAATTTCTGGCTAAACTTTTAAAAGATGAGTTTGCTTTTAAAGGATCGGAATATTCTGCCGATAATCT
This sequence comes from Rickettsia endosymbiont of Oxypoda opaca, assembly GCA_020881235.1. Classification (GTDB taxonomy): domain Bacteria; phylum Pseudomonadota; class Alphaproteobacteria; order Rickettsiales; family Rickettsiaceae; genus Rickettsia. The sequence continues at coordinate 20,967 of JAJIYK010000068.1, forward strand.
GTATAAAAAAGTAACAAGGGTTAAACCGGATTTTATAAGAGTCGATGCCGATGAAGTAACTTATCCAATGCATGTAATATTAAGGTTTGAGCTTGAAGAGTTGCTTATAGAAGGTGATTTAAATCTTGATGAATTGCCGAGCTATTGGGATACTCAAATGCAAGAATATTTAAATATTAAACCGCAAGCGGTTAGCAAAGGTTGTATGCAGGATATCCATTGGTCACATGGAAGTTTTGGCTATTTTCCTGCTTATACTAACGGTGCAATTATCGCTTCGATGTTAATGAAAAGAGTACAGGAAACGCATAATAATATTAAGCACGATATTTTGAAGGGCGAATTTAGTAATTTAAATAAATTTTTAAATAGTAATATTAGAAATTTCGGTTCGTTAAAAAATTCTAATGATTTGTTAAAAGGTGCGACAGGTGAAGAAAAAATTAATCCCGACATATATATAAAATATTTAGAAGGGAAATATTTATAAAATTGTCATACTGCGGCTTGTATTTGTGTTGCTGAATGGTTCATAATTTACCGTATTATACAAGTATGGTGTCATACCGTGGCTTGACCCTGTGTTGTACGAACGTTAAAGAAAAGGCTGTGTCATGCCGTGACTTGATCACGGCATCCAGAAAAATAAAGCAGTATTAGGCTTATTTTAGAGTCTTTTTATGACATTTATAGACTGGATTCCGTGGTCGTAGCCACGGAATG
>JAJIYK010000069.1 GCA_020881235.1 Rickettsia endosymbiont of Oxypoda opaca
ATAAAGCAGTATTAGGCTTATTTTAGAGTCTTTTTATGACATTATAGACTGGATTCCGTGGTCGTAGCCACGGAATGACAGAATTTTCACCTCTTTATTTAAACGTTCGTACAGCAGTGGGTCAAGCCACGGTATGACACCGTACGCTTTGCAACATTTCGAGCCATGCAACGATGCCGATCAAGTCGCTCGCAATGACGTTTTTGGTACCCATGTAACAAATACCTTACAGAAGACACGGTTTTAAGCAATATTTGCTTTATTTTGAAAGTTAAATTTCCACGGTTTAAGGTCGCCGACTTTAAAATATATCTCTTTATTTTCTAATTTGGACGATACCGGTATTATATTGGGATTATGTTCTAGTAAAATAAAATGTTCATTATTTTCATGAGCATATACGAATTGTTGAGTTGAAAAATTACCTCTAATCATTTCTTGAATTTGATAGATGTCTGTGTCTAACTTTTGCCATTTTTGAAATTTAATAATTTCCTGTCCCCAAATTGCTAAATTCCAATCATTATTCACTAAATCCTCAAAATTTTTACAGCTAATAACAAGTTTAGATATTGTATCAGTTTCTGAAACATTAATATTTGCGGCATTTTCAAACTTAACCACCGATCCTATATAAGTGCGTTTAGTTAAATTAGCTATTTTAATATAATCGTTGCCGGATTCGGAAATATATAAAAATTGATTAATATTGCTCTGTAAATAAACAGCTAAATAAGGTTGGTTATTTGTACTGACAATATTAAAAGGCAGGTCAAGAATAATACATTTAGTTTCTTCTAAGCTAGTTAACTCTATCGTATTAGCAAAGCTAGCTGCTGGTAAATAATAAGAATCTGCCTCATCGATAATACCGGTAACAAGAGAAGTAAGGTTTGATAATTCAATACTAACTATTCTCGTTTGATAGCGATAATTAAAATAATGTAGTATCACAAAATCGCCCGGCTCATAACCATGAAATATGGATAATATTACGAATTTTATTATTTTACTCTCTAAAGTAGCATTTTTTAAGATTAATTGCCCTAATCTCTCTGCCTCTATAGGAGATAAAATAATAGGTATTTTTATTGCTAACGGCGGGTTATTGGAAGAATTTTCGTTATTTACGTAACAATAACAATTTTGATAATTATTAAAGCGGTCAATAAAATTAATCGCAATTTTACTGATAATATTTTCCTTCGGTATCTCGGTTTGTTTTAAATAACTATTATCCGATAATTTTATTAATGCTTTTTGATCTAAATTATGTGAATCACCGTAACCACGTTTAATGAATTTGATTTGATCACGACCACTCGCCAAGATATCAAAAAAATAAAATATTCTTAAAGAATTGATAATATCTATCGTTGATAAAACTTTAGTTAGCACTAACCCCTCTACTGTTTCATCAATAGTAGAAACATCGATTTTGTGCAACGCAATACCGCATTTATTAGATAGCTCCAACATTATTGCCGCCAAGCTACAAGCACCAAATTTACCGTTAACCCAATGCCCCTTTTCCCATAAATGGTTATCACGCCAAATATTACCGTGCGGCCAAGCAGGATAAGGTCTAGCGTCCCAACTCCATAAAAACATTTCTTCAATATATTCCTCTGTCCGCCAATATTCTAAAAAAGCTTTAATAGCCGTACGTTGTACTGTAAAATCTGTTGCACCGGAGGAATATTTAGGCACTCCGCCGTCTTGACATAACGGATCAAAAAATATATTCGGTTGATTCGGTGCTTTATCGATAGACGGAAAGCCAAACTCGGTAAACCATATCTTTTTCATTTTCGGCTGCCAATTTGTAATCTCGCCGTTAGGGTTATAATGATGATTTTCCCACCAATATCTTAAATTTTTCCAAGCGTAAGCAGCGGATAGAGGTTGTTTTTGCCGTTCAGAATCTAGATAATAGTCATATCCTTCTCCTGAGTGGCAACCTTTAATAATTTCATCATGCGTTATTTTTGAGTTTAAAGTTCGAGTTAAAGGAAAATAAGCATCTATACCGACAAAATCGATATCAGGAGAAGCAAATAACGGATCGAGATTATACCAGCCGCCGCTTGTATGATGATATTCCGACCAATCGGCGGCGTAAGTTACTAATATGCGTGTGCCGACTATTTCTTTAACTAATTTAGCGAGTTTGATAAGTTCGTTAACCCCGGGGAAATTATCTAGAGAATCTTTAATACCGGTAATACCGATAAGCTCCGAGCCGATAACAAAAGCATCAACATAATCTTTAACAAGCTTTGCGTAATGAAGGATAAAATTATTATAGCCATCTGCTTTATTAAAAAAATTAGCTATAGAATCAGGTGAGCCGGTGACATAACCACGCCATGGCTTGCCTGGAATGTCCATAAAAAACATCGGATAAAACATAATTTTTAGATTACGCTTTTTAAGCTCCTGCAGATAACGGAGTAAACTAGCATCGTTAACGCTACCGCCGTAATTAGGATTATTGTTGTTATCTTTAGAAATGGTTTTAGCACTTGCACGGGTATAATGGCTTACTTGCCATTCTGCCGAGTATTTAGTATGAGAATCGTTAAATTCTATAGCCGGTTTTATAGTGCATAGTTCAGTGTTGAGATTATCGGCAAACCAAGAAATTACTGGTGCGACCCATTTTATATTTGGACAAGTAGTTTGTAATTGATTAAGGCTAAATACGCTATCGGCAATGTTAAGCTGATTATGTGAGTTAATCGCCGTGCGGCTGATAACGCTGCCGTAAGAGCTTTCTATTGTTTTATACTGTATTATCGTATCGTAAACATATTCGCCCGAGCCTGGAATCATATTAATTGCATTTATTAAATTCTCGGTAATTACATGATTAGCTTCTATAGCTATATTAGCTTTTCTTGTTACCTCAAATGAAAAATTTGGAATAGAGTCGTTAAAATCTTCTAAAGGTAAATCTTCAAATACTAGATAACTAAGGGAACGAAAGGCAGGAGTTTTACCGAGTCCTAAGCAGCTTTCAATTAAAGGATCGGGTGTTTGAGTTTCCGAACCTAAATATAAGCGAAAATTATATTTACCCAAATTTATTAATTCATCATTTGCCCAAACCCTAGTAATTTCGGTAATTTCTCCTTCGCAAATGCTAAGTGCAAAGGATAAATAATATTTATATTCCGTTAAAGTATGGATAGATTTAACTTGATGAAAATAAGGAAAATATTCCTTAGAGGAAGTAGTATTCTCGACTTCTTTAATTTGATTTGCCCAAATTATTTTGCCGTTAACTCTGGCAAGACCAAAAACTAGAGCTATCGGCTCGCCGTAATTTGCTGCCGATAAATGAAAACTTTCTTTGATATTTTTAAATCGATGATATTCTTCGGGCTTATGGTTCAATTGGTCTAAATAATCGCCGAAAGTCTTACCGGCAAATCTACCTATAGTTGATAATATGCCACCGCCAAAAGCGTTACCTAATGCACCACCGAGTGAGCTAAAAATCTTGCCGAACATATTTTTTTATATTTTGATTGATATTATTTGATATTAGCACGACAATATGCTACCACTAAATATACTACTCATCTTTCAAGAATTGCTCTTTTATTTTATCAGGGATTCATATACTCACGTACTAAGTATACGCTGCGTGCATTCACCCTTCAAAATAAAATTCAATTCTCGAAATACGAGCAGTATATATTCTGTTAATTTGAGAAATTGTGATTGGCAATGGCGTTGTTGTGTGACTCGAAAAATGGTTCCAATGTCATACCGTGTAAAGGTTACGTAATTCGTTGACAAAAGTTATAATGTAATAACTAAAGTCAACGGAGTAAGAGTATGAGGAGAAATAGCGAAGATAAGACGTTAGAAAGGAGCTATAAAATAAAATGGAAGAATTTAATAAAAGAGTATGAGCTAATAAAGTCAGGGGAGCATACAAGATATAGATTTGTCGGAGAATTTTATAAAGTACATGGAATAAGTAGGCAATTATTTAATAAAATA
>JAJIYK010000070.1 GCA_020881235.1 Rickettsia endosymbiont of Oxypoda opaca
CATACTCAGAAATCATATAAAGAGTCTCTATTTTATAACTCTAGTGATAGTGATCACCATGATACTGTACAAGATGATAGTGGCTCATCGGATACTGAAGTATTAGTGATGGGAGAAGGAAATGTTGCTGAATTTACTAACAGTTAATAGTAACAAATAATTTTAATAATGAGCTAATTATTTTTATCTTTTCAGTAGGTGGCGATTTTGTTTTCTTAATTTTAGTAAATATAAACATAACTTTTTAAAAAAAATTATGTTGTATTGCTATAGAATTTATGTGACACTCATATTAATAAGCATAACTTGTTACATAAAGATATGGAGGTAGTTATGAAGACCCTGGAGAGCAGTAGCTGGAATAAAAAATGGCAGCTAAAAGAAGAAAATATTGTTAATGATAATAAGGAGTTATCGTTAAATCCCACCACAAAAAATAATCTCAATGATGACTTAGAGTTTGCTGAGTCTCCAACACAAAAAAATCCACAAAATCTTATAAGATATCGCCGTTCCAATGGTGATAACAATCAACCACCAAGCACATTTGTGCCTGTTGATGTACCAGGGGATGGTAGTTGTTTGTTCTGGGCTACTGCCTTAGCTTACTTAATTCCTGTTGAAGATAATTCTGTTGCTTTTGCAGAGAGATTTAAAAGATTATTTGGAGAAGAAGAATCTGCGAATATAAGGCATATCAGAGAGTTAATCAGAAAATATGATCCATTTGCAAATAATATTCGTAGCGATAGAACATTTAATAGGTTAGTTACAAGAATATTACGTGATAGGGTAGTTAATTATATATCATCTGATGCAGATAGATACAGAGAATTTATTACAGGTGATTTTAATCAGTATTTAAATAACATGAGAGATCGAAATAGTTGGGGTGGTGAGCCTGAAATATTGGCAATGAGTAATATGCTTGGTGCAACTATTAATGTAGATGCTGGTGGAACAACACATACTCGTGGGAATGGTAACATTTCAATAAGATTATATCATGTAAATGCAGCGAGAAGTGCAAGTCAAGGTAATGAACGTAATCATTACAATTTTGGTTTAGAAAGAAATCTTTATCAACAAATTACTAATGAGGTTGTGTCTGAATTAGTTGACCATCTTTTTCAAATAGATGAGAATAATAATTTTAAACAAAGGTTTCAATCATTTTTAGATCAAATACCAAGACCAAGTGGTGTAGGTGCAGCACCAGCAAGGAAAGGATTTTATGTGAATTTTTTTGCTGGGATGTTTACTACTTTAAAAAATACAGAACTTTTTGATAGGTTAGGATTAGCCGAACTTCATTTTAAGCTTTGTACTATAAGTGATGCTGATGAAGTGCCATTTTTAAAAATTGTGGCTATTACTGAAGAACCTACTACTAAAAAATTAGAGGAATATGTTTTTGTTATTTCTGAGAAGAGATATAGCAGACAGATTATGGGAGCAATATTTAGTAGAGATGATAGAAAATGGTTAGAAGAAAGTAGATTATTATTTAGTGAAGGAGATGATACGTATCATCTAAGATCTAGAGCTCACACAAAAGCTGATGATATAGAATTTAAATCTGGTGTTGCAATAATAATCAGTAAAAGAAATAACAGAGATAGAGTTAATGTAAGAGCAGAACAACTGACAGATCAAGAACTTCCTGAAGGAATGAGAGTTAAATTTAGAAGAATAGAGCAGCATCGCAAGCATAAAATAGGTGAGTATAAATCAAATCTTTTAGAAGATATTATAAAGAATCTTAGTAAAGAGACTATAAATGATCCTGTTGAAGATGTAAAAATTGTACAAGCAATAGAAGGAAATGTTAAGAAGCTGTTTGAGTATATATATGATATTAATAGAATATATCATAGAAGGTTACCTAATATTCAAGGAGCATTAGAGGCAGCTGATCATGGGTTTACAGCTGGTGCTTTAATAAACTTTAAATATCGCTATAATTTAGAGTTATATTTAGAATTATTATTAGGAATAGAGGGCTATATTGATATAGCTTTATTGGTACGTGGAAGTGAAAATGTTAAGAAGGCTATGCCAATTCTTGTGGAAATAAAAACCGGGCAGGAACAAAATGGTAGGACAAATCCTCAGCAGGCATTAAGAGAAGCCGAAAGTTATACGCAAGGTTTACAGCAGAATAATAGACCTTTTGTGACCCTTGCTGATCGAGTAGTGCGTGTTGGTTTTAATATGGATTATGCTAATCCTATTGAGACAAGTGTGGCTGAATTACAACCTCCAGCTCCTATTATTAGAACTATCTTTGAGAGTGTAAATAGTGATGATGCTATAGGACAGGAAAGACTTGATGATATAAAGACAAGTATTACAAATCAATTAAAGAAAATTTATAAATTATCACCAGCTATACAAGGTTCAAGTGAACCACAATATTTAAGTAGATTGTTTATTGGACATGCAATTCTAAACTCAATAGAAACTAGGGGGAAAAGGATAGATAAATGTGTATTTACCTATAGAAAATTACAGCAAACAACCAGGGGAACTCGTCGTAGCCATGATATTACTACATCTGTATTTGTTGAAAGAACAATAGCAGGAAGTAATACAGGAGATAGTAGAGTATTAGTTGTACATTTTCATGAAGGAGGACGTAGTAACGTTGATATTAATGATCCAACGCTAAGGGTTCCTCTTACTGGAATAATAGACCAAGCCAACTGCAGGGAAGTAATAGAATTATATATTGATGCTAGATCTGGCAATGATGGTTCTTTGAAATTTTTAACAGAGGATAATAATGTAGTAATTCAAGATTTTACTAATTCTGTAAATGATTATTTCCAGGCAAATGTTGCTAATCATTGGGAAATATATAATATGCCAGATTTCAATCAGGCTGGCAATCTAAAGAAAACACTTGATGCAACAGTGAGTTATCAACCTCAAAGAGGTCAGGACAATAAAGTAGATTTAGGGCCTTATGGTGATATGTTTACTAATATAGGAAAAAATCTATTCTCTATTAAATCTTTAATTACAAGTGAAGCATATTTTGCAGCAGTTTTATCTGGATTGCTTAACAGTTACAGTGATATTGAATTTGATCAAGGGGACTTTAAAATTAACGTAAGACCTGAATTTCAAGTAGGGGGTGGTGAGAGAATTGATTTGTTCATCAATGTGATGAGCAAGAACCCTGCTGATAGTGATGTATTAATTGGTTTAGAATTAAAATATGGTGACGGTAGAGCTACTGTAGATAGTATGGAGAGAACACTTGAAAAAGCCGAAAAAGTACAACTAAGAAGATATGGGATAAGTCGTAATATAAGAGCGATAACTGAAGGAGCTAATTTTTTTATAACGTTACCTGTTGGTTTTGTAAGTCGTGCTGATACTTCTGATTCTTTAGTGATAATAAGAAAGCAATTTGTTGCTTATGATATTGAACGTAGTTTCATTGGTCAGGTTCATCAACTAGGCAGAAGCGTACAGAGAAGTGAACAAACTCTTGAAAGTGTGACGTTACAACAGAATCCCGATTACAGATATTGGTTATCAGATCAAGACATTAGAAGAATTGCTAATTTAGATAATACATATAGCAATATGTTTGATGTACATGCTATGAATAATAATTATGACACTAGTGGTAGAGGACTTGTTGTAGTTACAGATCGTGATCATGACATAAACACTGGAGAATTACGTGAACAGATACGTCAATTTATAGACAATGTTGCTAATAACAGAATAGCACAACAACAAGGGGTGCCAAGACGAACATTTATTGTTAACCAAGGAGGTGATCATTGGACCACCTTAGTTATTTCTCAGCAAAATGGACAATATCATGGGTATTATGAGGATTCATTAGGTAGTATAATACCAGACAATATTCGTCAAATTTTGCAACAAACCCAAATAGCTGATAATAATATTCATGATATTCGTATTAGTCAACAAGCAGATGGTTATAATTGTGGTCTTTGGGCACTCGAGAATGCTAGAGACATTAACACTATGTTGCAGGAGAATAGAGGTGTGCAGTGGCTGAGAGTGCAACTAGCTCCTGAAAGACTTAGTAGAAATAGTGAACAATATTTTAGGGACAAGAGACAAGTATTTGCACAAGTCATACATGATAATCAAGCACAAGTAGATAGTTCTCGGAGTAGCAATACAGGTTCTACATCAGATTCACAGGTATCATCATCTCAGTGCTTAAACGGAAATAGAAAGAAACGAAGTATCAGTAAATGTTTATACTCATGGGATGATGTAGATAAGTTTAATACAGAACAACAAAATAAAAGAAATATAGATGAGATAAAAATTGATAGCAAAAAGTTTCTAGAATATAGCAAAAATATC
>JAJIYK010000071.1 GCA_020881235.1 Rickettsia endosymbiont of Oxypoda opaca
ACATTATAGACTGGATTCCGTGGTCGTAGCCACGGAATGACAGAATTTTCACCTCTTTATTTAAACGTTCGTACAGCAGTGGGTCAAGCCACGGTATGACACCATACTTATAATAACCATAATGCGGCTATTTTTATTGACTTTATCCCTTAGGCGATCTAAAAGTTTATTCTATTTTATGCAAAGGTCTCAGTATAAATAATGTTACTGCCAAAAACCAACAAAATTCAAGAAATTATTTGGCCGATAGAGAAAGAAGAGCTAAAGCTTTTTTTGCCTATGGCCTTAATGATGCTTTGTATACTCTTTAATTTTGGTGCACTTCGCTCCATTAAAGATGCACTAGTAGTTCCTGCTATGGGTGCGGAAGTTATCAGCTTCCTAAAATTATGGTTAGTTCTACCTTCCTGTGTTATTTTTACTATTGCTTATGTTAAACTTAGTAATAAGTTTAATTTCGAGTATATCTTTTATCTGATAGTTAGTTGTTTTTTATTATTTTTTTTAATATTTGCTTACATTATTTTCCCCAATCAAGATTTTTATCATCCAAATCCTGAATTAATAAATCGCTTAATTCTTTCTTACCCTAATTTTCAATGGTTTATCAAAATAGCCGGTAAGTGGAGCTATGCTGTAATGTATATTTTCTCCGAGTTATGGAGTGCGGTAGTTATTAATTTAATGTTTTGGCAATTTGCTAATCATATTTTTGATACAAGTAAAGCAAAAAGATTTTATCCGGTCCTTGGAATGGTCGGAAATATCGGTCTTATACTTGCAGGAAATGTCTTAGTCGCTTTCTCGCAGGTGAAAGAAGTAATAGATTTTGATTTATTACCCGATTCTTTTACTTTAGAATACCGATCGGAAGCAATGTTAAAACCCGTCATGTCGATAATAGTTGTTGCCGGCATAACGGCTATGATATTATTTAAGGTAATTAATAGGTTTATTTTAACCGACGCTACAAGTACACTTGATTTAAAAAAAGTAACGGCGAAAACAAAAACCTCACTTTCTGTAAGAGAGAGTATTAAGTTAATAATCAAGTCGAAATATATCGGGCGTATAGCATTATTGATAATTTGTTACGGATTGCTCATTAACATCGTCGAAGGACCATGGAAAGCCAAAGTAAAGGAACTCTATCCAAATATGATAGATTACGTTCATTTTATGGGCAGATTTAATATTTGGATGGGGATATCCTGTGTTACTTTTATGGTGATAGGCAGTAATATCCTTAGAAGACTTAGCTGGTTGGTTGCTGCTTTATTAACCCCGCTGATGTTATTTATAACCGGTTTTTTGTTTTTTGTTTTTATAATCTTTTTAGAAGAAATAGGTTTAGTTGCAGAAAATATTAATCTTTTATATGCAGCAGTATTTGTCGGTGGGGCACAAAATATATTAAGTAAATCGGCAAAATATTCGTTATTCGATTCAACAAAAGAGATGGCGTATATTCCGTTATCTTTAGAGCTTAGAACTAAAGGTAAAGCAGCCGTTGAAGTAATCGGCACTAAGTTCGGTAAGTCTTTGGGGGCATTTATTCAATCTTTGATATTTATAATAATTCCGAGTGCTACCTTTGACTCAATAATATTCTACTTGTTGATTATTTTTATTATTATATTGGCGTTGTGGGTATGGGATATAGTAAAACTAAATCAGGAATATATGAAATTGAGTAAGTAATAATGTTACGTGGTTCAAGAAATAGTGATTTTTGATCATTCTTTGTACAGCGTTCGGTGTCATTCTAGTTCCTTGATCACGGCATCCAGTCTTTTTATTAAGGTTTTTTCTGGATACCGTGGTCAAGCCACGGTATGACACCATACTTATAATAACCATAATACGGTAAATTATGATCCACGCAACAATGCCGCTTCGCAATGACGATTTTTGCAACGTTCGTACAACACAGGACTTGACCACGGCATAACACCGTATTTAATAAAACCATAAGAATAAAGGATAAATAAAATGCAGAATATATTTAAAGGTTTAATCACGGCAATTATAACTCCTTTTAAGAACAATAAATTAGATTTAACGTCACTGGAGAAAATCCTTAAATATCAAATGGCAGCAGAAACTGACGGCGTGGTGGTCGCAGGTTCGACGGGCGAGGGGAGTAGTTTAAGTTTTGAAGAATATAAATTATTACTACAAGCTAGTATGGAAATAGTTAATAAGCGTATTTCGGTGATAGCCGGTTGCTCCTCGAACAATACCGCTTATGCCGTAGAGCTTGCTGCCGAGTCTACAAAAATTGGAGTTGACGGTTTTATGGCTAGTCCGCCATCTTACTTAAAACCTACTCAAGAAGGGATATATAAGCATTTTGAAGCTATGCATGAAGCAAGCAATCTGCCTATTATGCTATATTCGGTATCGAGTAGAAGCGGGGTAGATTTTGCCGATGAGACAATATTCAAACTTGCTAAGTTATCACGAATTGTAGCTTTAAAAGATTGTGGAGCAGATTTAGAGCGTCCACTTCGAGTTAGAGCAGTAGCGGGTGAGGACTTTAATCTTTTAACGGGAAATGATGAAGCGGCTTTAGCTTATAGTGCACAAGGCGGAGTAGGGTGGGTTTCCGTAACTTCCAATATTGCACCGAAATTATGCAGAGAATTATTAGATAAATGGTATAAGAATGATGTTGCAGGTAGCCTTGAAATTCATAGGCAGTTACTACCTTTATATAAAGCATTATTTGCTGAGTCAAACCCGATTCCGGTAAAATACGCCGCTCATTATTTAGGTTTATCCGGTAACGAGATTAGACTACCTTTAACGGAGGCAAGCTATAATACTAAACAACAAATAGAAGAAGCTATAAAGAAATTGTTAAAAATACCGTCATTGGAAGGTGCTTAAGGCGTTGTTGCATAGTTCATAATTATTGTATTACAAGTATGGTGTCATACCGTGGTCAAGCCCTGTGCTGTACGAACGTTTAAATAAAGAGGTGAAAATTCTGTCATTCCGTGGCTACGACCACGGAATCCAGTCTATAAATGTCATAAAAAGACTCTAAAATAAGCCTAATACTGCTTTATTTTTC
>JAJIYK010000072.1 GCA_020881235.1 Rickettsia endosymbiont of Oxypoda opaca
CTTGTAATAACCATAATACGGTAAAATCGAGCCACGCAACAACGCCGTAATTTCCTTGCAATGACGTAGATTTTTCAAGGTATCTTTCTTTATTTTTCAATGCCGCATTAAGTATTACATATAGCTTGTAATATATTTTTTATATGTTATAACCCACTCCTTAAAAAATAGTTTATTAATTAAGGAGTAAGTAACAAATTTATGAAAAATAACGATTTAACCTCTGATTTTTTTGTTAATGATTACGTTAATAATTATGATAAAGCAAGAAAATTGTTCCATTTATGGAACAATGAAGAAGCTCTTATTTTATTTAATAAGGCTCTCAAAGAACCATTAGATTCTTCTGCATCACTTAAGGAAATATATTTTTGTATAGGACGAATTTACCTTAGACTAAAAAATTATGAAGAAGCTTCTACCAATTTTAAAAAAGCTATTCAAGAACAGCCCTGTTGTATAGAAGCAATAGGTAAATTAGGGGAAACATATTTTAAATTAGGTCAATATAAAGAAGCTGCTAGTTATTGTGATCAAGTTATAGAATTAAATCCTTTTCTGATAGAAGCTTACTATAACAAGGGTAATATATTATTAAACCTTGCTATTGATAATAATTTAAAGAATCAAGAAATAGGTAAGAAAGCGATAGAATGTTATAAGAAGGCTTTAGAAGTTGAGGTTCGTCCTTATGAGAAAGATATTTGTTGGATATACACAAGTGAGAAACAAGAAATACCGGCTTTAGCTAAAGAACGAAATGAAGTATTAAGCAAAGAAATTGCCGAAATAATAGCATGGAAAGGTAACGTTTCTTTAAGGCACTTTGGCAAAGCTGAAAAAGCTCTTGCAGATTATAATAAAGCTTTAGAAATTGACTGTAATTGCTTGGAAGCTTTATGCAAAAAAGGACAAGCTTTAATAAAATTAGAACGCCTTGAAGAACTTGTTGAAGTATACGATAAAATGATTGAAATGTTTCCAGAAGAAATATTTCCAGAAGAAAATGAAAAACTCTGCTTTGGAAAAAGCAAATTATTATTTATAATTAATGCAAGTAAAGATGTTGAAGGTGATGAAAAACATGAAGGTGATGAAGAAGATAGCGGATTATTATCAGATGTAGAAAAAATTGAGGTTGATTTTAGTTATGGAATTCGCACGAAAGGTGATAAAGAGTATGAAAGTGGTGAGCTATCGGTACTAGGTTTTAGTGAGGACTATAGTGATAGTGAGTAAGACTTAATAAAATTAGCGTGACAAAGCTAGCTAAATTTGTATTAATAATTATTATTAATACATTTTTAGTTAGGTTCAAGTTATGCCGAAAGCTTTAAAATACTCGATTGTTGCGTTTTTAATTATAGTCGTTTTTTTAATTATCATACCTTTTTTTATACCTTTAAATAGTTATAAAGGAGTAATAATTAGTAAAGTTAAGGAAGCAACGGGGCGTGATCTAGTAATTAACGGTGATATAAAACTTAAGATACTGCCAAACCCTTCCGTGCAACTGCAAGAAGTTAAATTATCGTCTATAGCAGGGGCAAAAGAGCCGTCTTTAGTTGATATAAAAGAAGCTAGAGCGGCACTTAGCCTGTTCCCGCTTATTACCGGTTCAATTGAAATAGCCAGTATTGAGCTACAAGAACCAACAATTAATTTAGAGATATTAGCCGACGGACGCAAAAACTGGGAAATGACTAAGGCTGAGAAGAAGAAGAATACTACCGGAAATGCAGTTGCCGTTATTGAGAATAATCCTGTAGAATTACCTGTTTTTGTTAAGCATATCAAAATAGTAAACGGGAAATTGACTTATATTACCGGTAAAGAGCGAAAAATATTTGATAATATAAATTTAGACAGCAAAATTAATAGCATCAAAGGTCCGATAGATTTTACTTTGTCGATGAACGGTTTGGAGCAACAAATTAATGTTACGGGAAATATAGCGGAGCTTGCAAAAATTATTCCTATTGTCGTCTCTCTTAATCTTTTAAGCGAAAAAATTAAAGTTGAAGGGAAATTTGATACCGATAACAACTCTTTTATAGGCAATGCATCGATTAAAGGTAATAGCAAAAATTTTGGTGTTCCTGTTCAGTTGCAAGGTGATTATGAGTTAATAACCTCTATTTTAGCGGATAATAAACAGCTAGCTATCAAAGATGCGAGGCTTAACTTTAAAGATATCGAGCTTGCGGCTCAAGCTAATTATGATATCGATCAAAATAATATTAAAGCAAATATAGTTGTAAATCCCGGTAATATTATAGTTGACCTAGCTTCTAACATTGATAAATCTGCTATTTTTAACGGCGATATTAAACTACAAGCTCAAGCAATCCAGCCTTTACTTACGGCTTTAAATATAAAACCGGCTAAATCCCTGCCTATCGCTAATCAAAAATTAACATTTGCTACTAATCTAATTTATAATCCTCAAGAAATAACCTTCCAAAATATCAATTTCCTTGCTGCAAATACTAGCTTGCAAGGTATGATTAAAGTAAAAAACCTACCGCAAGATATTTTAGTTTCTCATAATTTAAAAGTTAATAATGCTAATTCTTTTATGAATTTGTTAGGTGTTAATAGCTCTAGCTCTATTGGGTCTTTACAAATTAGCGGTGAAGTGCAAAGGATCGGAGATATTTTTCAAATCAACGATAAAATAGGTATTTTCAATACTGATATATTAGTTAAAGGCAATGTTAACTTAAGCGGTACAAAACCGAATTTTACTCTAGATTTACAAAGTAATTTAGTTAATTTGGATAAAATAATTGCTTCGGATTCAGCTAGCCAATCAAATACCAAGGTTAGTGATCAAAATATTGCTAAAAATATTTCCGGCGGCGGTACTCCTTGGTCTAATAACCAAGTAGATTTATCTTTTTTAAATTCAATTGAAGGAAATGTTACCGTTTTCATAAACAAACTTACCCAAGGCTCTTTAGTTCTTGATAGTTTGAGGGTAAAATTAAATATAGAAAAGGGTAAATTAAATATTACTTCCCTCACTTCAAATATTTACGGCGGACAACTTAGCGTAAGCGGTTATATGCAAGCGAGTAAAGACCAAGATGCTTCTTTCAACATTGATTTAAAACATGCTCATTTAAGAAATATCATACCGCAAGGCGGCAAAATTAAAGTAACCGAAGGGCAGTTAAGTCTAAAAGCCGACCTTAATACTCATGGAAATAGTAGTTATAAATACGTAAGTAACCTAGGCGGAAAATTTAGTATGAATGCCTTAAACGGCAAAATAAGCGGCTTTGATTTAAATAAAATAGTTGATGCGGTAAATAACGTTAAAAATGCCGAGGGGATTCTCCGAGTAATTAATTCTTCTTTTACCGGCGGAGAAACGGCTTTTAATAATTTAGTTGCTAATGCCGATATTGAAAACGGCATCGTCAAATTAACCGAATGCCGACTTGATGCTTCGCCGGCTATTGCGACCGCTACCGGTCAAATTAACTTACGCAATATATGATGGATATAAATGCGACTGTCAATATAGCCAATCTTCCGCCTTTAGGCGTTAAACTATACGGCTTTCTAAATAACCCGCAGCATAAATTAGATGCTAAAGCTTTACAAACGCATTTAGTTAAAAATGTCCTAAATAGTGTTGTTAAAGATTTAAAGGGCGGAGAAGCTAAGCCGGAAAATATTATTAAAGATGTTTTAGGTCTCCGTAAAAAGAAATCTGCTGAACCTCAAGATGGTCAGCCTGTCGATAATCAAGAGAGCAATGAAAATAAAGCTAACGATCCGGTTAATAAATTATTACAGAAGGGGTTGAAAAAGCTGTTTTAGTATTTATCATTTTTATTGTTATTACAAGTATGGTGTCATACCGTGGCTTGACCACGGTATCCAGAAAAACCTTAATAAAAACCTGGATGCCGTGATCAAGTGACGGCATGACATCGGAGTGCTTTGCAAGAAATAACATAAAACTATTTACATCTTGCAGAAATCCAATGCTAAAAATATAGCAAATAAATAAAATATTGAATAGGCAAAAAGCCTTTTTGCTTGCTTATGATCAGGAGTATCACGAAATAACGAAATAGAGTAATATAAAAATATTATTCCAAGTATGCCGGCAATTACTAGATATGTGAAGTTACCCATTTCTATAAAAAAAGGCATCAGGGAAGTGATAAATAGGGCAATGCTATAAATAAGTACTTGTTTTTTAGTATAATAAGCACCTTTCACCACCGGCATCATCGGCACTTTACAATTTTTATAATCTTCATTACAGAAAAGAGCCAAGGCCCAAGAATGGGGCGGTGTCCAGATAAAGATAATTAAAAATAAGGTAAATGAGGCAATAGATATCTCATTACTAACAGCTGCCCAGCCAATCATAGGAGGAAGAGCACCGGCAACACCGCCGATAACGATATTTTGTACGGTAGAGCGTTTTAACCACATCGTATAAATGAAAATATAGTAGCAAATAGTAAATAATAATAAGGCGGCAGCAAGAAAGTTAACGCACAAAGCCATGAAAAAAACTGAAAAGAAACCGGTTATTATGCCGAAAGACAAAGCTTCGTCAGCCTCTATAACTCCGGTTATTAAGGGTCTTTTTTGTGTACGTTTCATTAGTCGATCGATATCTCTATCATACCACATATTGATTGTTCCGGCACTTCCGGCACCAAGTGCAATACATAGCACCGCAATAAAAGCAATAAAAGGATGAATAGAAGAGGGTGCAAGCCATAACCCAGAAAATCCCGTAAAGATTACCAAAGACATTACTCGTGGCTTCATAAGCGAAATATAGTCTTTAACGGTATTGCGGTTATCTTCAGTATCAAGTGTTGTTGCATGGGCTATTGAATTCATAGGAATTTATCCATAGTTCGCATTAATGAGTGAAGAGCGGGCAAAGATGTAGGCAAGTTTAAATCAATTGACTATAAAAATCAAGGATTGACTTTAATGTAAGAAATGTATATATTTTTTGTTTATTGTAATAGCTATAAAAAATAAAGGATATAATAGTGACAAAAATCGTTAGTTCTAAGTATAAAGCTAGTAGAAGATTAGGTGTTAGCCTATGGGGAGATAGTAAAGACGCCTTTAACACTAGAAATTATCGTCCCGGTCAGCACGGGCAAAATACCATGATTAAAACTTCCGATTATGGTTTACACTTAAAAGCAAAACAACGACTAAAATGTCATTACGGTCGTATTAATGAAAAGCAATTTAAGAATATCTTTGCTCTTGCCCAAAAAATGAAAGGTAATACCGGTGAGAATTTTATCGGGCTACTCGAAAGCCGACTTGATACTGTAGTATATAGGATGAATATCGTATCGACAATTTTTGCCGCTAGACAATTAGTTTCACACGGTCACATTAAAGTAAACGGCAGGAAAGCCGATATTGCCAGTATGCGATTGAAAGAAGGGGATGTTGTCGAGCTTAAAGATTCTACTAAGCAAATGGCAGTTGTTTTGGAGTCCGTATCAAAGCAAGGTCAGACTGCACCTGGTTATTTGTCCTTTGACGTTACTTCTCTGTCAGGAAAGTTTGTACGAGTACCGGGAATTTCCGACGTGCCTTATCCTTTTGAGCCAGAAATTAACTTAGTGATTGAGTTATATTCTCGTTAATTTGATTATTATTTCAGCGTTGTTGCATGGCTTATAATTTACCGTATTATGGCTATTACAAGTATGGTGTCATACCATGGCTTGCCCCTGTGTTGTACGAACGTTAAAGAAAAGGCTGTGTCATACCGTGGCTTGACCACGGTATCCAGAAAAAACCTTAATAAAAAGACTGGATACCGTGGTCAAGCCACGGTATGACACCGTACGCTTTGCAAAAATTCGAGCTACACAACAACACCCCATTTTTACAAGAATAAATAACCTCAAACACCCCCTTCTCATTTAATCATCTTCAAAAAATTCCGGCTTGAATAATTTAAAACTTTCACTCAATGATTTCGGTAGGGAAATTAGATTATATTGTTCATCAAAAGCATTGCCGTATATTTTGGTAATATCATTAATATTTTCGGGATATTGAAAGCCTAATAATATTGACTTCAGAATAGTAAATATTGCTATATACGAGTCGGTAGTAGGTGAGGCTAAACGATGCTCCAAACGTTTTGGGTAGGAGTCAGGTATACGCAAAGCAACCGTTCTGTTATTTCCGCCGAATGATATATTAGTCGGAGCCATAAAATTTTTATCTATACGTAAATAATCCTCTTCATTAGGCATAAATATCAAAAAAGTATCGAGCATATAGTGGCATAAACATTTAGCTACTACCTCAGTAAAATCCCCCCTTACATTATCCTCAGAAATAAAATTTATATGAAAATGCATACTATTGCCGTAATCATTTAAAAACGGTTTAGGAGAAAAATTTATGTTACCGCCTAGTTTTTTAGCAATATTTTCTAAAGCGAGCTTAACATTAGATATTTCATTGATATAATTTATTAAATCTGTCGAAGGCAGTAAGTCTATTTCATATTGATTATTACCTTTTTCTTTTTTTACTTTTGAAATTTTTTGTCGTGCTAAATATTTACTTGTAAGAGTTGCAAATTTTGATATATCAACGTTAGGGCTTAAATAAAATTCTATTTCCACACCTATAACCGGAATTAAGTTATAATATTTTTGGAATTTTGTTATTATTTTCTCTAGTTGATTGTTTTTTTGTAAATTATTTGCTAGGTTACTTACAAATGCATTATAGGATATTTGCATGGAAGAACTAATAAATGGATTAGTTTATTATAAAATTTTTGACAAAAGCTACAAGCATTCTAGCCATATTTACGTAAAAAAAAATGTATCTACCAATTTAGCAGAAATAGAAAAAAATAAAAAAGCTATTATTAATCATTTTTCGGCAGATGATATTTTAATTTTACGCCAGGTACACGGTAATAAAATTATTGATGCTGATATAGCTAGCAAGATTGCTGAACCTGAAGCAGATGGTGCTATCACTATTAAAAAAAATTTAATTTTAGCTATTCAAACGGCAGATTGCGTACCGGTACTACTCGCAAGTGAGGACGGAACAGTTATCGGTGCAGCACATTGCGGTTGGAAGAGTGCTAAAGCTAATATTATCGGCAATTTAGTTACTTCTATGAAAGAAAAAGGTGCAAAAAATTTAATAGCAGTAATAGGTCCGGCAATTACACAAGCTTCCTATGAAGTTGATAGCAAATACTATGCTGATTTTATTACTGATTCGTCTAATAATTCGGTATTTTTTATTGAGTCTAAAAGAAAAGAGCATTATATGTTTGATTTGCCTAAATATGTAGAGTCAAGGCTTCAAGAAGTGGGCATAGAAAACATTAAAAAAATAGCAGAAGACACTTATACTAATCCTTTAAAATATCCAAGCTGCCGGCGTTCCTTTCATTCAAGGATGCCGTATAAGGAAAATATATTATCGACAATTATTATCAAAAATAAATTATAACCATGACTTTATCCTTTTTCTCCATAATTTACGCACCGAACGAAATTTTTAAAAAGCAAGCGGAGTATATAGATGCCGTAGATGACAATATCCGTATTATAATCGATAAAATGCTTAAGACTATGCAGATAGAAAAAGCCGTTGGGCTTGGTGCTAATATGGTCGGTATATTAAAGCGTATAGCTATAGTTGATTTGTATGAAAATAATAAATCTTCTCCTATTATTTTGATCAATCCGGAAATAATTTATTTTTCTGAAGAGAAGCAAAGTTTTATGGAAAGGTCTTTATCATTTCCCGGGATAGATGCAAATATTACTCGCTCAAAAACGATAAAAGTAAAATATCTTGATTATGAAGGAAATAAACAGGAACTAGACGCCGAAGGTTTTTTAGCTACGGTAATCCAGCACGAAGTGGATTATTTAAACGGCAAAGTTTTTCTAGATTATCTTTCAAAACTAAAGCGTGATACTTTACTAAAAAAAATGGAGAAGCATTTAAAGCTCCACCCTCCGCATATCCACGGCACAGGATGTCGACATTAAGGAATTTCCTCAAGAAGGTAGGTGTTGTTGCATGGCTCGACCCTACCTCGTCATTGCGAGGATATTCGAAGAATCGACGTGGCAATCTAGGAAAAAAATGACAAAAAGCACCATGGAATTTATTATTTTCTGGATTGCCACGCTCCTTTCAGTCGCTCGCAAGGCATTGTTGCGTGGATCGATTTTACCGTATTATGGTTATTACAAGTATGGTGTCATACCGTGGCTTGACCACGGTATCCAGAAAAAACCTTAATAAAAAGACTGGATGCCGTGATCAAGTCACGGCATGACCCCGTACGCTTTGCAAAAATTCGCTCCCCGCAACAATGCCCGCTCGCAATGACGCTTGGGGTATCTGACCTTGCTATAAAAAAACGTACAGATTAAA
>JAJIYK010000073.1 GCA_020881235.1 Rickettsia endosymbiont of Oxypoda opaca
CAAGTACGGTGTCATGCCGTGAAGTATAATGTCATACCGGGGCTACGACCACGGAATCCAGAAAAAACCTTAATAAAAAGACTGGATGCCGTGATCAAGTCACGGCATGACACCGAACGCTTTGCAAAAATTCGAGCCAGGCAACGACACTAACAAAACAATAAATACATATTATGAAAATTACAACGAAAGTATTAATAATAGGTTCAGGACCTGCGGGGCTGAGTGCCGCAATTTATACGGCAAGAGCAGCCTTAAAACCGATATTAATTCACGGCAACCAACCGGGCGGGCAGCTTACTATTACTACCGACGTTGAAAATTACCCGGGCTTTGCAGAAAGCGTGCAAGGACCGTGGCTTATGGAACAAATGACGCTGCAGGCAAAGAATGTCGGCACTGAGATTATAACCGATTATGTAGAAAAAGTTGATTTATCGAAAAACCCTTTTTCGATTTTTACCGGTTCAGGTACGGAATATGAAGCGGACAGTATAATTATTTGTACCGGTGCGGAAGCAAGGTGGCTTAATATTCCTTCGGAGAAAAAATTTCAAGGATTTGGCGTATCGGCTTGTGCTACTTGTGACGGATTTTTTTTCAAGAAACAGGAAGTAATAGTGGTCGGCGGAGGCAATAGTGCCGTTGAAGAAGCATTATATTTAACTAATCATGCAAGTAAAGTTACGGTAATACATCGCCGCAATAGCTTTAGAGCCGAAAAAATATTACAGGAAAGATTATTTAAAAATCCAAAAATATCAGTAATTTGGGATCACGTCGCCCATGAAATAATCGGCAGTGAAAATCCTACTTCAGTCACCGGCGTAAAAATTCAAAATGTTCACACTAAAGAAGTAAGCTTAATTAATTGCAGCGGCGTATTTATAGCTATCGGTCACCAACCGAACACTAATTTATTCAAAGGACAAATTGCCATGGATAGTGACGGCTATATCATCACTAAACTGAACTCAACTAAGACTAGCATAGAAGGAGTCTTTGCTGCCGGCGACGTGCAAGATAAAATTTTTCGGCAAGCCGTTACTGCGGCAGGCACTGGCTGTATGGCTGCCCTTGAAGCAGAAAAATTTTTAAATAGGTAATGTTATTGTTATACCGGCAATAGATATAAACTTAAGGGATAATGCCTGAAGGATGTCATTCTTGCATGGCATTGGCGTTGTTGCATGGCTCGAATTTTTGATGTCATTCCCGCGAAGGCAGGAATCTAGAGAATATTTAAACGAATTATATAGTAAATTTTTATATAATTTTGCCTATTTTAAGTGTTTTTTCTGGATTCCCGCCTTCGCGGGAATGACATATAGCACTTTTTTAGAACCACACAACAACACCCGCAGTATGAGAAATATAATTTGACAACTTGCCTTAGAAGCTAACAAAGGCTAATTTTGAAAGTAAAAAAATATAAAATGGCACGCAATAAAATTAATCCTGAAGCAAACTCAAAAACAGTAAATCTTTTTAACAGCACTGAAGATAAGCCCCTACCTGTAGCTAGAACTTTACCGTCAAACGTGCAAGCTGAACAAATGCTACTCGGAGCAATTTTAACTAATCACAATTCTTTAAATTCCGTATCGGAATTTTTGCGGGTCGAACATTTCTTAGAACCTATTCATCAAAAAATCTATAATGCAATAGAAGTAATTACCGAGAAAGGCTTAATAGCTACCCCTATAACTCTGCGTAGCATGCTACACCAAGATGTTTTATTTCAAGAAATAGAAGGTGCTGAATATCTTACCAAGCTAGTAACCCTTGCGATGATGGTAATAAATCCTCTGGATTACGGCAAAATAATATATGATTTGGCGTTAAGGCGTAACTTAATCCAAATCGGTGAAGAAGTAGTAAATAACGCTTATAATGCTTCTTTAGATTTAGATGCACCACAGCAAATTGAACATGCAGAAGTCAATCTTTATAATTTAGCCAGTGAAGGAATAAATGAAAAAAGCTTTATAAAAATAGGTATGCCTATTTCTGAGTCGTTAGCCAGCATTAATAGAGCTATGAAAAATGGCGATCACGTAATCGGTATATCTACCGGTTTGAGTGATTTAGACCAGACATTATCAGGATTTCATAATTCAGACCTGATAATTCTTGCCGGTCGCCCTTCAATGGGTAAAACGGCTTTTGCCGTAAACCTTGCTATTAATGCCTGCAAAGCAATGCAGTTAAAAAATACCAGACAACAAGAAGAAATGCAGTCGGTAGGTTTTTTCTCGTTGGAAATGTCTTCTGAACAACTTACTACACGTTTGCTGTCAATGCATACGGAAATTAATTCTTCTGCACTGCGTACCGGACATCTTAGTGAAGAGAATTATAATAATCTCCGCACTGAGGCGGCAAAATTATCTGAATTACCGTTTTTTATCGATGATAGTGCAGCTTTATCAATCTCTGCTATCCGTACACGTGCAAGGAAAATGAAGCGGAAACATAACCTCGGAATATTATTTATAGATTACTTACAATTAATTAGAGGAGTCAGTAAGTCTGAAAATAGAGTAGCCGAAATTTCAGAGATTACCCAAGGTTTAAAAGCTATAGCTAAAGAGTTAAATATACCGGTTATTGCTTTATCTCAGTTATCGAGAGCCGTGGAACTCAGAGAAGATAAAAGACCGATGTTATCAGACCTTAGAGAATCGGGAACGATTGAACAAGATTCGGATATAGTAATGTTTATTTACCGTGAAGAATATTATTTAACAAGAAAAGAACCGAATGTAGGTGATACAAAACACCTTGAATGGCAAGAGAAACTTAATAAAGTTTATAATATTGCCGATATTATAATAGCCAAACATCGTAACGGCAGAGTCGGCAATGTGCAGCTTCATTATGATAGTCAATATTCTAAATTCAGTAGTTTAGCAAAAAACCTTTAAGCACTGTTATTTAAACCTTGTATAATTATTTTTGCCAAGCGTTCGGTGTCATGCCGCGGCTTGTTGCATGGCTCATAGTATGGTGTCATACCGTGGCTTGACCCTGTGTTGTACGAACGTTAAAGAAAAGGCTGTGTCATACCGTGGCTTGACCACGGTATCCAGAAAAATAAAGCAGTATTAGGCTTATTTTAGAGTCTTTTTATGACATTATATTTATGACATTATAGACTGGATTCCGTGGTCGTAGCCACGGTATGACAGAATTTTCACCTCTTTATTTAAACGTTCGTACAGCAGTGGGCTTGACCACGGTATCCAGAAAAAACCTTAATAAAAAGACTGGATGCCGTGATCAAGGAACTAGAATGACACCGTACGCTTGGCAACGATTTCGAGCCACGCAACAACACAGGTACAAGCCACGGTATGACACCATACTTGTAATAACTATAATAAAGAAAGCCTAACCGGCAACTTGCATTAAACTAATCTTTTTGCACAAATTTATTATTTGCTCACTATATTGTTGTTTATGTAAATATCGGCTTTTTAGCTTTAGATTTTTAAAATCTTCTTCCGTTACCGGCAGCGCTTGACAAATCTTTATTAAATCTTCATCTAAAATAAAATGTTTGCGAGGGATATCTATTTGTTTTACTTGCTCTTCACGATAGCTTGCTAAAATTTGCATTTTAGCAATAAGCTCGCTTGATTCTTTACTAAATCTAACCTTCCGCCAAGCATCCTCAGGTTTAACAAAATAGTTTTTAATATTTAATAAATATTGCAATTGAGTATTATATTCTTTTATTAAATTATCTTCGGTAATTATCTTATATAGTTTTTTATAAATTACTTCTAAATATTCTACGTCCTGCATTGCATAATTTAACATCTCTTCTTTTATCGGACGCTTTAACCAATTGGCTTTTTGACAAGTTTTATCGATTTTTACATCATAAATTTTATAGCAAATATCATCATAGCTTAGTTGCTTACCGAAACCGCAAATATCGGCGGCAATTTGAATATCAAAGATATTACAAGGCAGCACGCCGAATAAATAATAAAAAATCTCCAAATCTTCACGAGGAGCATGAAATAATTTAAGGATTTTATCGTTAATTAATATCTGATTAAAAGCGGCAAGGTCTAGGTTACTTAAACCGTCGATCATAGCGCTATAACTTCCGGCTTTAACTTGAATAATACTCAACTTAGCATAATAAGTATTACGGCGTGAGAATTCCGTATCTATACTTATTATATCGATATTAGACAATCTAGTGCAAAACTCATCTAATATTTTTTGATTATCAATAATCAGCATAAATTTGGGAATTTATTAAGAATCGGTATTGCGTGAAACCGAGAGGATTTGAACCTCCGACCTAGCGATTAGGAATCGCTCGCTCTATCCAACTGAGCTACGGCTTCATACTGAACGTTTTTAACATAAAATATTACTTTGTGGCAAGCTCCCTTTCACTTTTTTTGCTAATAATTTTAGCCACAAATCTTATAACACATGCTGATCTATGAGTTGGAAGGCTAAACAACTCGGTAAAAAAATCTTTCTCTTCACCTTTACTAATTAATAAGCTCCAATCTTCAACTAATTGAGTTTTATTGCATAATGCTAATTTATCAATGGAATTTTTAGCAAGCATTCCTTCTTGTAAAGCCTTAGGTAATATTGCATTAAACTTGGCGTCAGCTTTAGCTTTCTCAGCTGCAGTAGCGGTATTAGACATAGTAATACTAATAGCTTTAAAATATTCTATTAAAGTCTCATCAGAAACATTCTGAAATACTTTGCTACCTACTGCTATATATATATCTTGCTCTTCTTTAGAAGCACTTATATACATATCCTTTGCCTCTACTGCTGTAATATTATATTTATTTACCGGCACTTTTGCAGTAGGAGTACAAGCTGAAAATAGTAAACTTAGTAAAATAAATGTAATAAATTTTTTCATATTGTTAATTTCTTTTTTGTTAAATGTATTTGTTTCTAAAATTTTTTATTATACTAAGTATTAATTAATTTTGTAATTAGTAATTATAAGTATAAGATACTTCAATGTAAAGAAATTAATGTAACATATTACCATTTTAACAAGCAAAATGCTTGGGTAATACAACTTAGTATATTTTCCACATAAAAAATATAATTTTCTCTTGCATTTTAGTCAGTTGTTTTTTATATTCAAGTTTCGCTTATTATTTAAGTTAAGCGGGTGTAGCTCAGGGGTAGAGCGCTACCTTGCCAAGGTCGAAGTCGAGGGTTCGAATCCCTTCACCCGCTCCAGATATTTATTTACGCTGATACCAGCGTTGCGTGGATCATAATTATCGTATTATGGTTATTACAAGTACGGTGTCATACCGTGGCTTGACCACGGTATCCAGAAAAAACCTTAATAAAAAGACTAGATGCCGTGGTCAAGCCACGGTATGACACTGAACCATATAAGCTATCTTTCCTCTTTCTCTGTAATAATCTTCATAATTTTCGTTTATTTTCCC
This sequence comes from Rickettsia endosymbiont of Oxypoda opaca, assembly GCA_020881235.1. Lineage (GTDB taxonomy): Bacteria > Pseudomonadota > Alphaproteobacteria > Rickettsiales > Rickettsiaceae > Rickettsia. Next base: position 5,463 of record JAJIYK010000073.1, read on the forward strand.
TTGCATAAAAACGATTCTAAAGCTATTTTTAACATACTAAAATTTAAGTTATATAGAGGAAAATATGGCATCTAATGAAACTAATACAGCAAATAATAACGATATAATAGAAATACAGGAAACGGAAGTCGTGCCTGTAGAACCGTCACAACCTTTTTCGGGTTTGACTAGTTTAATCCCGATGGTATTAATTTTCGCCGTATTTTATTTTTTATTACTTCGCCCGCAAGAAAAACGTCGCCGTCAAAGAGAAAAGCTAGTTGGCGACGTGAAAAAAGGCGAAGAAGTTTTAACAAATAGCGGTATTTTCGGAACGGTCAGTAAAGTTAACGATACGGATAATAAAATTGAAGTTGAAATAGCCAAAGACGTTCATATTAAAATCTTAAAAAGTGCAATTGTTGATATCACCAGTCGCCCGAAGGAAATTAAAACTAACAAGAAAGATATTAATAAAAAAGATAAGAAGGTAATCAGTGCAAAATCTTCCTAAAGGGAAAATTTTTCTTTCTATTATATGTACGATAATTGCGATTATATGTGCTTTGCCTAATTTTACAGCAGTAAATTCTAAATTCTTACCTCATAATACGGTGAATTTAGGGCTTGATCTGCGAGGCGGAGCACATTTATTACTAGACGTAGATTTTGATAGCTATTTAAACGATTCAATGGAAAATTTAGCCGATACTTTACGAAAATCTTTTCGAGAAGATAAAATAGGTTATAAAAATCTTACAATTAGACAAAATACTCTGCAATTAGAATTACGTAACCCTGAAGAATTGAAGCTAGTCAAAAAAATCGTTAATAAAATTGATTCTGAAATTACTGTTAACTATGAAGATAATAAACTTAAGCTTAGCTATAGCGATACAAAATTAGGTCATCTTCTTAATGAAGTAGTCGATCAATCTATTGAGGTTGTTCGGATGCGGGTTGATAGCACCGGTACAAAAGAACCTACTTTGCATAGGCAAGGCGATAAACATATATTATTGCAAGTACCGGGTGAAGAAGACCCGACACACTTAAAAAATATCTTAGGCAAAACGGCAAAGCTAACTTTTCATTTAGTCGATGAAACGGCAAATATAGAAGAAGCAGTTAAGGGGCATGTGCCTAGCGGCTCGATTTTAGTGAAAGGAGAAAGCGAGAATCATCAAGAATATTATGTAGTTATCAAGAAAAAAGCTATTTTAGGCGGTGATCAACTGACTAATGCTTCAGCCTCTTTTAATCAAAATTCACAACCTGTGGTGGCTTTTTCCTTCAATAATTTAGGTAGTAAATTATTTGGCGAAATAACTAAAAATAATGCCGGTAAACGTTTGGCTATCGTGCTGGATAATAAATTACTTAGTGCACCGGTAATAAATGAGCCGATTTTAGGCGGTAACGGCATAATTTCCGGTAATTTCACCGTCGAATCGGCAAATGAATTATCCTTATTACTTAGGGCCGGTTCACTCCCCGCCCCGCTAAAAATAATAGAAGAAAGAAGTATCGGTCCAAATCTCGGTGCTGATTCTATCGAAGCCGGTAAAAAAGCCGGGATTATCGGCTTTGTTGCCGTAGTAATATTTATGATTTGGTCATACGGTGTGTTAGGGCTGTTTGCCAATATTGCCTTAAGCATTGCAATGCTATATATTTTAGCATTATTGTCCCTTTTTCAGGCAACATTAACGTTACCCGGGATTGCCGGCATAATATTAACGATCGGTATGGCAGTCGATGCTAACGTATTAATTTATGAAAGAATCAAAGAAGAGCTACGCAAAGGAGCTTCAAACCTTTATTCAATCAAAATAGGTTTTGAATCTGCTTTTGCGACTATTCTTGATTCTAATATTACGACCTTGATCGTCGCCTTTTTACTTTACATCTTTGGTGTGGGAGCGATAAAAGGCTTTGCGGTTACGCTAACAATCGGTATTATTTCTTCGATGTTCTCAGCAATTATTATTACCAAGCTATTAATAGATATTTGGGTTAAATATTATAAGCCTCGAAAATTAGGGTTGTAATTTATACTGTATAACTTGCAGGATTTGGGATGAAATTTCGGCGTTGTTGCATGGATACCCTAAACGTCATGGCGAGCAGGCATTGTTGCGTGGATCGAATTTTTGCAAAGCGTACGGTGTCATGCCGTGGCTTGACCACGGCATCCGGTCTTTTTATTAAGGTTTTTTCTGGATACCGTGGTCAAGCCACGGTATGACACCATACTTGTAATAACCATAATATGGTAAATTATGA
>JAJIYK010000074.1 GCA_020881235.1 Rickettsia endosymbiont of Oxypoda opaca
AAATTGCGGCACTCAGCCCCGCAGGTCCTGAACCTATTATTAATACTTTCGTTGTAATTTTCATAATATGTATTTATTCTTTTGTTAGTGTCGTTGCCTGGCTCGAATTTTTGCAAAGCGTTCGGTGTCATGCCGTGACTTGATCACGGCATCCAGTCTTTTTATTAAGGTTTTTTCTGGATTCCGTGGTCGTAGCCACGGAATGACATTATACTTCACGGCATGACACCGTACTTGTAATAATCATAATACGGTAAATTATGAACCACGCAACGACATCTTATGGGAATAACATAAAGCCCGCTACACCTTTTCCAACCACGATTTTATATAATTAATTTGATCAAGATTCGTTAAAGATGGAGTATGACCGGCATAGCTTACTTCATAAAGGTCAAAGTTTTTTGTTTTTTGCATCTCTTCAATAGTAGATTTTGTTAAAATATCAGATTTTACCCCATGAATCACTAATAATTTACATACTATTCTTTTCCATATCGTCCACATATTTACATCTTTCGGGGTAGTATTATCAATTGACATGCCGTGAACTATGCCGGGGTCATAATTCATTTTATATTTTCCGCCGAGAGTAGGGATAACACTATATTTAGTTAGATAATTCCAATCTTCTTCGTTATTAATGCCGATTTGAGAATAAATAACCTTTAAATGTTGTTTTGCACTATCTAAATCATCGAAAATAACAGTTTTTTTAGCATATTTGCCGATTTTAACCAAAGGAGCTGAAGAAATAAACGGACCGATATCGTTTAGTATCATAGCTTTAAAAATATTTTTATATTTGCTTGCAAGTACCATACCGATTATGCCGCCCATTGAGCTACCGAGCCAAATCGGCTTTTTGATGTTTAACTTTTTAAAAAAAAGCAACGTATCTTTAACATAGACATGATAATTATAATGTTTATTCATTTCAAAATTTTCGCTCTCACCTCGTCCCGGATAATTTAAAGAAATTACTCTAAAATTATTACTTAACCCTTCGGCAATTTTATCGAAATCATGAGCGTTTCTAGTTAACCCATGTGCACATACTATTACATTAGGGTTTTCATGGTTACCGAATTCAAGATAAGAAATTTTATGAGAAGGGACATATTGAGCAGAAAACCAATTAATATAAGAGTTAATTTTAATTGAATGTATTTGCATTCGTGCTACCGATATTACTATAGTTTAAAAGGTTAATTTAAATTATTTAAAAATATACTTACCATAGTCGGCATATATATTACTACAAAAAGTAGAGATAAAAAAACTGTAGCGGCAACTTTCTCGGGATAAAATTTTTGTAAATTAGCTATAACTATAGTATTTGCAGCAAGCGGTGCCGTAGAAAGCAGCTTTAAAGCATTATAATGATCATTATTATACCATTTGGTAACAAAATGATCAAATAAAATAAAAATACTTACCCCGATGGGATAAAACAAAAATTTTGCCGTGAAAGTAGCTAGAGTAAATTTTAGATCTATCTCAAATTTTTGTAGGCTTGAGAGAGCAAGACCGACCATAACCATACCGAGTATAGAAAAAGCCCCTCTCATATTATACAAAAAATCATCTAAAAAATCCGGTAAAGTAAGACCGCAAAAACTAAATAAACATCCTAATAAAAAAGCGTTTAAGATAGGAAGTTTTATTACTTTTAAAATACTATCCGTAGTGTTGGCAAAACTTCGCATGCAAATATAAAACCCAACTGAAGATTCATAAATATTTACGCCTATTACCGCCATCATATAAATACCTAAAGTATAATCGTCGAAGAGAGCGGCGGCTATAGGTAACATAAAATAACCGCCATTTGCCGTGCCTGCCGATAATGCTATAATGTTACGGGTATGATCTTGCCAGAATTTACCGAAGAAATAATAAGAAAATAATGATAGCAAAGTAGCAATGACAAACGTTACGACCGTAACGCTTAGGGCAGAAAGTGTAAGGGTAGTACTAGCAGGAATAGTAAAAAATACTATAGGTGAGATAAAATAGAATAATAAAGAAGAAATACTATCCTTCTCGACATTTGAGTATTTACCTGCCAAAAAACCTATCACCACGCTTAGTAATACGGAGATGGTTTTAAAAAAAACTATACTAAAGATTATCATGAAAAAGCCGAAAATAACTATCAAATGGTCTATAACCGTCAGAGAACCGGCGTTGTTGTATGGCTCGAGAAACGCCTGAACCCGTCATTGCGAAGCCACGAAGTGGCTGCGGCAATCTAGAAAAGTTATAGTCATCCTGAATTTATTTCAGGATCTATTAATGAGATGCTGAAACAAGTTCAGCATGACGAAGACTAGATTGCCACGTCGGCATAAATGCCTCCTCGCAATGACGGCATTTTTTGCAACATTTCGATCCATGCAACAACGCCCAGAGAACCTACTGAATCTTAATAAAAATAGCAAATAATATATTTAGAATTTTTACTTTAAATATCCGTTATATGGGAATTATAGTTAATTCAACCCGATTTGCATACGAAATGTGCTTTATATTGGTATAATAATACTTTAAAATTTTATTTTTTCATTAATATAATTACACCTATAAACCTTTTTAAGCAATTTTTAATTGAAAATTAATAATATATATGTTATTTAAAGCACATAAAATAAACATATTATCCACATGTTTTTAAAATTTGTATTTTTTTTATTTGTTACATTTTTTTATATAAATTCTTATGCAATGCCTGTTCCTATCGGTCTTGAATTAAATAAAGCAACGGTAGACGACATAATAAAAAAATACAAAATTACTAAAAAAGAACCTAATTATTGGCAAGGATATAATTATTTTATAGATATCAAAGACGTTAATTTAGAAAAAATATCACGGGCTTTAGTAATATGTAATGATTCTAACATCGTAGAAGCCGTAATTTTAACAATCGATAAAAATAAATTTGAAGAATTTTATACCGCTTTAACAAGTAAATATATATTAGTAAAACAAGACATAAAACCGGAAGGAAATAAAAGTGCTACTTTTATTAATGATGATTGTTCAATAATACTTGAAGCTCTGGAGTTTAGCGTTGATATGGAACTTACATATGTAACGGATAATTTTTATAAGAAATTTTTAGATAAATTAGAGCAAGAGGAAAAATTGCAGCAAGAGCAGATAAAGAATTTGTTGTGAAAAAGGTTAAAAGCGTCATGTTGTGGCTTGATCAGCAATTGTTGCATGGCTCGAATTTTTGCAAAGCGTATGGTGTCATGCCGTGACTTGATCACGGCATCCAGTCTTTTTATTAAGGTTTTTTCTGGATACCGTGGTCAAGCCACGGCATGACACCATACTTGTAATAACCATAATACGGTAAATTATGAGCCATGCAACAAACCCCGCCTTTAGCTAGAATGACATACAGTGTTTTTTTAGAGCCATGCAGCAATGCTTTAACCACGTATAACTTTTTTCTTTCCTAATTTCTTAGCTTTGGGTTTATTATTAGAGGCAAGTTTAATAGAAGGTTTAGATGGAGCGACATTAAAATGTCGATCTAATAATCCGATCATTTGTTTATCTCGAGAAATTGCTGTTTTGCCGCCGGTAACTACGGCAATTAGAGATTTACCGTTTCTAGAGGCAGTAGTTACTAAATTAAAACCGGCAGGAGTATGATAACCGGTTTTTAACCCGTTAGCACCCGCGTAATTTTTAGTGACTCTATTGTGACCGTGTACAATATTACCTCTAAAAACAAAACTAGTTTTTGAAAATAAAGGATAGAATGAAGGATAATTTTTTTGTAATGCCAATGCTAATTTAACAATATCTCTTGCCGTAGTTTTTTGCAAAGGATCATGCCAACCCGAAGCATTTTTAAAGTAAGTATCTTTCATGCCTAGTTGATATGCACGAACATTCATTAGATGAGCAAAATCTTTTTCTGAACCCTTCATATTCTCAGCTACCGTTACTGCAACATCATTAGAAGATTGCACGACTAAAGCTATAATTGCTTCTTTTACGGTAATAGTCTCACCGGCTTTTAAGCCAAGTTTACACGGAGGCATTTTTGCTGCTTTTTCCGATACGACTAATTTTTTATTTAAAGATAATTTGCCGGCTTCGATTGCTTCAAACATTAAGTACAAAGTCATAAGCTTTGTTATAGAAGCGGGATAAATTTTGATTTGAGCATTTTGAGCATGTAAAACCTTACCGGTTTTTGCGTCAACTACTAAGCTAGTTTGAATAGGGGGTTTCGGCGAAACTTTGATAGCTTTTTTTGCTTCGCTTATCGGTGCAATAAAAGCTACGATAAAAACAATAAAAGATAATAAAGATTTCTTTACCATAGGATTTTTTTGTGAATGTTAATTTTTGCAAAGTGTACGGTGTCATGCCGTGACTTGATCACGGCATCCAGTCTTTTTATCAAGGTTTTTTCTGGATACCGTGGTCAAGCCACGGTATGACATTGAAGCCATTTTTCGATCCATACAACAACGCTCGCCTTTAGCTAGAATGACATCGAAAATTCAAATCTAGACCTTAATACTCGAAGCTATACTTTCCTATTAAGATAAACTAATATAGCAAGTCCAGGCAAGGCTAAAATTATAGTTAATACAAAAAAACCGTCCCATCCGAGTATATTTACTAATTTGCCGGCATAAATAGTGACCGTATTGTTACATAAAGAGACGGCACTACTAAGTAATGCATATTGTGTGGCAGAATATTTTTTATTACATAAATTGCCGATATAGCCGACTAATGCAGTAGCTCCCATAGCACAAGCGAAATTTTCTACAGAAATAGCAACTAGCAATGCTTCAAAAGACGGCGTTTGGTGATTAAGCCAGATAAATGCAAAATGTGTAAGGCTTTGGGCTATGCCGGTAATAATTAACCCTTTGAAATTTCCAAGACGATACATTACAATCCCGCCGGCAAAACCGCCGATTAGCGTTGCAAGCAATCCATAAAATTTAACAATTACGGCTATTTGTCCTTTTGTATAGCCTAGTTCTATGTAAAAGGGCGAGGCAACAGCACCAAGCATCGCATCGCCTAGTTTAAAAAATATTACCGCTAAGAGGATAATTACCGCAAATTTTCGAGTAAAAAATTCTTTAAAAGGATTAATTACTGCGTGTACCCAGGACGCAAAGGAAATAATGTTAATTGTTTCTCGTATTAGTTCTTTTTCTCTAACGGTTATAATAAAAATCGTTGCAATAGCAAAGATTATGCCTATCCCAAGGAATGTTGCTTGCCAATTATCACCGGTTATTTCTGCAAAATATAAAGCACCGGCACCGGTAATAAGCATACCGATTCGGTAACCGAGTACGGCAGTTGCACTCGCTAAACTTTGTGTTTCTTGATCGAACTTATCAATACGAAGAGCATCAACGGCAATATCGAATGTGGCAGATAAAAATCCTAATGCTATCGTTAAAAAATATAGTAAAGTTAAAGAAGCCGCCGGCTTAACGCTGCTCATAGTAATTAACACTAGGGCGATTAGGCTACTGCATAATATAAGCCAGCCTTTTCGGTGACCGAATTTACTTAACAAAGGCACTTTAAAACTATCAATTAAAGGTGACCAAAATACTTTTAAAGAATAGGATAATCTGGCAACTGCAAAAGTAGTGATAACGGCAATGTCAATTCCTGACTCTTTAAGCCATACTCCCAGCGTAGAAAAAATTATAGCAAGAGGCATGCCGCTAATTACCCCTAAAATTAATATTTCAAATAATCGATAATCTTTAAAAATTTTCTTTAGAAGCATAAAATTTAGTTAAGTAACTTATTAAAGAATTCTTTATATAATTAAATATCTAAAGGTGCAATATTTTTTATTGTATACGGTAAAAATTAGCATATACTATATATATACGTTATAGGGGGCTTATGAATAAAGTAAAAGTTTTTATGCATGGTCACAGTCAAGCTGTACGATTGCCAAAAAAATTTAGATTTAAAACTAAGGAAGTAAGTATTATACAATTAGGTAATGGTTTGATTCTACAACCTATGCCTAAAACCTGGAAAGAAGTATTTCAGGAGCTTGCTTCAATTCCAACTGATGATATTTTAATTGGTAGAGAAGATTTACCTCCACAAGAAAGGAAGTATTTTAGCATTGCTAACTAAAGATAGATATCGTCATTGCGAGCGACTGAAAGGAGCGTGGCAATCTAGAAAATAATAAATTTCATAGCATTTTTTGCTATTTTTTTTACTAGATTGCCACGTCGGCACGTAGTACCTCCTCCTCGCAATGACGGTGTTTTTTTGTAACGATTTCAATTCACGCAATAACACCTTCTCATTTAAGTATCCTCAAAATTAAATTCATTTAATTATCCCCTTCACTTAGTGCTATCCATTTTTCGTATATATTATCTTTAGCTTTTACAATTAAAGGTAATATATGAAGAAGATAATATATAGCAATCAAACTTTCCAAAATATGATAATAAAGTCGGCTACCGATAATGAGGTGGTCATTGTCGGTTATGCAAGCGTTTATAATCTTGCGGATCATCATAATGATTTAATCGTTAAGGGAGCTTTTGCCTCGGTAAACCATAATAACGTTAGGTTTCTTTGGCAGCATGACAGTAAAAAACCGATAGGGGTTATTACGTATCTATCGGAAGATGATTACGGTCTAAAGATGGAAGCCGTAATTAATAATAAAGTTAAAGCGGGTAGTGAGGCAATAGAGTTAATAAAGCAAGGAGCAATAGACGGCTTATCTATTGGATTTTACGTAAAAATGTCAAATTATAACGAAGTAAAGCAACGGGTCATTACTGAAGCTGAGCTTGTCGAGGTAAGTATAGTAACTTTTCCGGCTAACCGTAATGCTAAAATTTTATATATCACTAAACAAGAGGATAATATGGAACAAAACATAATAACCAAAGATGTAATAACCGATCAAATTAACGCCGAGAAAATTAATGAATTACAAGAAAAGATGCATAACATACAAAATTTTCTAGCAAGACCGCACAACTCAAATATCGAGGATAGCGAGTATAAAGCTGCTTTTATTGACTATGTACGTAAGGGAGAGGAAAATGCATTTATCCGTAAATCATCTTTAAATAGTAGTAGTGAAGAAGGCGGCGTATTGATATTGCAAACCTTATATAATAGCATTATTAGCGAGATTAACGCCCGCTGTCCAATGAGGCAAATAGCTTCAATTGAAACAATTTCTACCAATGCCCTTGATGTGATAAGCGAAAACGGTAAGTTTAGCAGCGGGTGGGTTGGGGAGGTTGATTTAAGAGAGGAAACGCCGGCAGCAAAGTTAAAGCAACAACGGATTTTTGTGCATGAGCTTTATGCACAGCCGAAAGCAAGCCAAGCATTACTTGACGACGCAACTATTAAGGTGGAAAATTGGTTAACGGAGCGTCTGCGAGATAATTTTGTTAGAATGGAGAATGATGCGTTTATTAACGGCGATGGAGTAAAAAAACCTAGAGGTATATTATCACCCGATCATGGTAAAATAGAGAAATTTAAAATGGGTAATAAAATCGAGCCGGAAAAATTATTAGATTTTATTAATTCTCTCAAAGAAGAATATTTAGCCAACGCAACGCTGCTAATGAATCGTGTTACCTTATCGGAAATACAAAAACTAAAAGACAAAAACGGACATTTTATTTGGCAGCAATCGCTTTCCGACTCGTTTAAACAAACTATTTTCGGAGTACCGGTTATTTGTTGTTCGGATATGAAGCCGATAGGTAAAGATATTTGTGCTATTGCGATAGGGGATTTTAAAGCAGCCTATAAAATAGTTGATCGTAGCGGCATTAATATTATGCGTGATCCTTATACCGAAAAGCCTTTTGTTAAATTCTATGCGGTAAAAAGGGTAGGGGGCGACGTAGTGAATCCTGAGGCTATTAAGCTTGGGTTGTTTAGTTAGGTTGTCACTCCGTGGCTTGACCACGAGCAGTATTTTTCTGGATGCCGTGGTCAAGCCACGGCATGACATGAGGGTTAAGATATGTTCCACAAAAATAATTTTCAGATTATTAAAATATTTCCACAAAAAATATGGAATTTAGAACAAGTAAAAAATTATATGCGAATTGAAGGCAATTATGACGATAATTTAATATTAGGGCTAATTGATGCGGCAATTACGGCGGCAGAAAATTTTACTAAATTAAATTTTATCTCAAAATATGTAAAATTTATTTGCAATATTCAAGGTAAAAATAATTTTGCTCTAAAATATCAGCCTGTAAAAGAAATATTGAAGGTAACAATACAAGAGAAAGAGCAAGAAGCCGATAGCTATTTTTTTGACGAAAATATTTTAAGGTTAAAAAATACATTAGCACGCAAGGAGCTAACTGTAGAGTATATTAGCGGCTTTGACGATAAAAATATCCCTCATGCGGTAAAACATGGGATTATGCTGCATATTGCCGAAATGTATGACCGTCAGGGGCAAAGCTCGGTCGGTTTATCGCAGGAAGTAAAAAACTTATACCTGCCGTATAGGAATATTAGAATTTGAGATAATACCATCGTCATTGCGAACGACCGAAGGGAGTGCGGCAATCTAGAAAATAATGAAAACTTCGTCATTGCGAGCGAAGCGAAGCAATCTAGTTAACTTCATAAGATTGCCACGCTCCTTGCAGTCGCAGTGTTGTTGCATGGCTCTTAAAAAGACCTCAACTGTCATACCGTGGCTTGACCACGGTATCCAGAAAAGCAATTTATAATGGTATTATTTATATAATTTTCCTGGATTCCGTGAATAAATCACGGAATGACATCGTGGAATTTGCTATAAATTTGGAGCCATGCAACAAGGCTTGCAGTCGCTCGCAATGATAGATGGGTATTCTAGATTGCCACGTCGGCACTACGTCCCTCCTCGCAATGACGAACTCCGGTTAAACATTTAATAGGTAATAAAATGACAAAATCAATAATAAGGAATTTTCAGCATCAAATTAAGTTTTTAGAGAATTTTGCCGCAAGTAGCATAGATAAAGATCGCTGGGAAGAGAAGTTAACCGTCTATGCTGAAATAAAACCTTTATGCGATAATAAATTTATTGCCTTAGAAAATATAAATTTCGGGCATGTAATAACGGAAGGGTTTTTTCTTTTTAAAATTAGATTTATAAAAAATATCACTACTAAAATGCGTATTTTATTTAAGGAACGACAATTTGAAATTAAACGCATTATTAATGTTAATGAAAAAAGTAAATTTTTAAATATTCTAGCGTTAGAAATATATGTATCATGATGTTATCGGTGATTTTCAATTAAGCTTATATAAGTTGCTTGCAAATGATAATGAAATAAGGCAAAGCGTTGATCAAATATATCTTTCTGTTAAGCAGGATGCAAAATATCCATTTTTGTTAATCAATATGTTAAATGTTGATAATATAGCAAATTTGCAGCAAAATATTTCTAGAATAGAATTTGAAATATGTATTTTTGCCGGTGATAAAAGTCATAACATTTTGCTAGAGCTGGCTGATAAGATTATAAATAAAATAGCGGTATATTCATTTGAATTACAAAATTATATATTAGCCGGTATAAAAGCCGGTAATATGAAATTCCAAAACGGTAAAGATTTAATTAGTACAAAACTAACGATAAATTACCAAGCTTTGTTAAAACAAAAAATAATTAGGTAGATTATGACACATTTAATTGAAGGGATTGATATTAGTGGTTTACTTCGAGCAAGAAAAAAGTTTGAAGAGTTTCGCTTGCATTTGGATACAGAGCAAAATAAAGCCGGCAGCATCCAGGCATTTGAGTTTTGTTATGAATTAAGCTGGAAAATAATGAAGCGTTTTTGTGAAAAGGCAGGCAAAACTCCTTACACTTTAAAAGAAATATTTCGTGAGGCTGCCGTTAGCGGTTTAATTTCAGATCCTCGTATATGGTTTAAATTTATTGAAATTCGAGAACTTGCTTTTCATACTTATAATGAAGAAAATGTGCAGCAAGTTATTGCAATTTTTGATAATTTCTCAGATGCCTTAAATGAGCTTTTAAATAATTTAAAAAAGCGTGAAGGAAATTTATGAATTTTCATAATATCCGCATGCCGGAATTTATTGAAGCTTTTGCCGTAGGGAAGGCTGAATTTTCAACTTCTCATGCTTTAACTATGTCAGGGCGAGAAGTTCGGCATTTAGACCGCATGAATGCTTGTCAAAAATATTTAATTAAAGATTGTCGGTTAAGTGCTGACGAATTCAATCACTTTAATAGTTTTTTTAAAGCCAGGCGAGGTAGTAATTTTGCTTTTCGTTTTAGAGATTACGCAGATTATAAAGTAAGCGGCGAATTTGTTGCTAAAGGAGATGGAAGTCAAAAGCAATTTTGTTTAAGCAAGTTATATGACGATCCTATTTTCCCCTATAGTCGCACTATTACTAAACCCGTGGAAGATAGTATTGCATTATATATTAATAATGTGAAAACCGATTATAGTATAGATTATAATCAAGGAATAATTACTTTGCCGCAAGCTCTAGAGCATGAGCAAATTTTAACTGCCGACTTTATTTTTGACGTAGCTGTAAGGTTCAAAAGCGATAGCTTTGAATATGCTTATTGTAGTGACGGGTCTATTGGATTGTCGACTATAGAGTTAGTCGAGGTAGCTGTATGAGTATATTATCATCCGAAAATATTGAAGAAATTACTGCAAAATTACAAAATTTTACTTATTGTTTTCAAATTAAATTACCGGAAGGAAAAGAGATATATCTAACAAGTAGCGATAAGCTGCTTAAAAATGGTGATATAAGTTTTTTACCGAATTCAGGTTTATTGGTAAAACAAGCGGAGTTTAACGATTCTGCTCAAAATTACGTTGATATAGAAGGAATTTTTGAAAGCGGCGGGATAGAATATTCTATGGATTTAACAGGTGCGGCAGTAAAAATAATATTATATACTAACAATATTTTTGAGCATTTTATAACATATTATTGTAGTATCTACACCAAATATGATTTAAACTTTAAAATGCATTTAAAGCCTGAAACGGTAAAATACAATAAAACCATAATTAATAGTTTTAGTAAAAATTGTCGTGCAAATTTCGGCGATGCTAAATGCAGCGTAGATAAAAATTTATATAGTGCCGTCTATAACGTAAAAGAATTTTTTAAGAAAAGCTTTACTATAGCAAATTTAGACAAGGAAAGCGGGTATTATAGCGGCGGGGAAGCTAGGCTCGGAGATAATTTATTTAATAGTAAAATTCTTGATCATTTAGGTGATTTGATTATAGTTGAGAGTATTATACCGGAAAATTTTAAAGCTACCAAGAATATACGGCTCACTAGCAGCTGCGATAAAAAATTTATAACTTGTTGCAATAAATTTAATAATGCTATAAATTTCAGAGGTGAACCTTTAATTCCGGATTATAATTTTATAAATGTTAATTTAAATGAATAAAAATTTTATAAGGCTTGTTTTGCGGGAGATTATAAATACGTTCAGCATTACTAAAAATTCTATAAGAAAAAGAAAAGAAATACATATAGTTGATTATTTTAAAATAATTACAGATGATCTAAATTGCTCGTTTCAAAAAATAAGAAGTGACAAAAAATAGAAATGAATATGAAAGAGACTAAAAATTTTTTTACAAAAAATAATAGATTAAATAAAGGCTATTCTAAGCCTCTAAATTCACGCGAGCAAGATAATAATTTTTACCGTAAAAAATTCGAGCATATTTTACCGCCGATTGATGTAATGTCCGAATATGAAAATATTCACCCCGGTACTTTAGAGAAGTTAATAAGTATGGCACAGAAAGAACAAACTCATCGGCATGCTCTAGAGTTGAAAAATTTAGAGGTTCAGGAAAAGGCGACTAAAGTTAGTAAGGTCTGTGCGTTGGTATTTGGAATATTTTTGCTAAGCTCAATAATATTTCTTATATTGCTAGAAAAATTTATAATTGCCGGAATAATGATTTTATTTATTATCGGTTTTGGAATGTTTTTTTTACGCAAGATTACCAAGAAAAATGAGTATATAAGAAGTAAAAACTACACAAATTCATAGTTTTTATAGATAAACGAAATAATATAATGCTATTTAACTTGTAATTATACCTAAAATAAGTTATATGCGATATACTAACAGAATTGGAAACTGTCACCTCGTGACTTGATCAGCGTTGCGGCGTGGTTCGAATTTTTGCAAAGCGTACGGTGTCATGCCGTGACTTGATCACGGCATCCAGTCTTTTTATTAAGGTTTTTTCTGGATACCGTGGTCAAGCCACGGTATTGTAAAGGTTACGTAATTCGTTGACAAAAAGTTATAATGT
>JAJIYK010000075.1 GCA_020881235.1 Rickettsia endosymbiont of Oxypoda opaca
AGGAAATTTACGATAGTAAATTGACGAAGCAATCCAGTAAAAATGCTAATTTTAGCATAATTTTATTATGTTTTATGGATTGCCACAGCCACTTCGTGGCTTCGCAATGACGATTTTTGCAACGTTCGTACAACACAGGGCTTGACCACGGTATACAGCTCTTACTTTCTTACTTTTCTGGACCCCGTGGTCAAGCCACGGGGTGACATTTTATAATTAAACTGAATTATACCACATATATCATGAACAATCAAAAATTTATCCGAAACTTTTCAATTATCGCTCATATCGATCATGGTAAATCTACTTTAGCAGATAGGCTAATAGAGTATTGCGGCGGGTTGCAATCAAGGGAAATGAGCCATCAAGTGTTGGACTCGATGGATATAGAAAAAGAACGTGGCATTACTATTAAAGCACAGACTGTTAGGCTAGTATATAAAGCCAAAGACGGCAATAATTATTATTTAAATTTAATGGATACGCCCGGGCATGTCGATTTTGCATATGAAGTGAGTAGGTCGCTTGCCGCCTGTGAAGGGTCGTTATTGGTAGTTGATAGTAGCCAAGGGGTAGAAGCACAGACACTTGCCAATGTTTATCAAGCAATCGAAAATAATCATGAAATTATACCGGTACTTAATAAGATTGACTTACCGGCGGCAGAACCCGAGCAAGTTAAACAACAAATAGAAGATATAATAGGTATTGATGCAAGTGATGCCGTGTTAATTTCTGCAAAAAGCGGCATCGGGATAGAAGAAGTATTAGAAGCTATTGTTAAAAGGCTACCGCCGCCGGCAGAGAATAATACCGATATTTTAAAAGCATTGCTGGTGGATAGTTGGTACGACCCATATCTTGGCGTAGTTATTTTAGTTAGAGTAATTGACGGGACTTTGCGTAAAAATATGCGTATAAAAATGATGGCGACGAATTCTACTTACACTGTTGAGAATGTCGGTTATTTTACCCCCAAAAAACATATATCCGATATTTTATATGCCGGAGAAATCGGCTTTTTTACCGCTTCAATCAAGCAGGTAGCCGATTGTAGAGTAGGGGACACTATAACCGATGAGAAAAAGCCGTGCCTTACGCCTCTGCCCGGTTTTAAGCCAAATTTACCGGTAGTATTTTGTGGTTTATACCCGACAGATAGTGCAGAATTTGAGCATTTAAAAGATTCGCTTGCCAAGCTTCGTTTGAATGATGCAAGTTTTGAGTTCGAAATGGAAAGCTCGTCGGCTCTAGGTGTTGGCTTTAGATGCGGGTTTTTAGGGTTACTGCATTTAGAGATTATCCAAGAACGCTTAATGCGTGAGTTTGATTTAGACATGATTACCACTGCACCAAGCGTAGTGTATAAAATTCACCTGCGGGACGGCGAGAGCTTTGAGATTCACAACCCCGCAGATTTACCGGATATACAAAAAATTGAATCTATGGAAGAACCTTGGATCAAAGCAACGATCATGGTGCCGGATGAATTTTTAGGGGCGGTTTTATCTTTGTGTACGGAAAAAAGAGGCATTCAGCTAGATCATGGTTATATAGCCAATAGAGCTAGATTAATTTATAAATTGCCTTTAAATGAGATAGTTTATGATTTTTACGATCGGCTAAAAAGCTGTTCAAAAGGCTATGCAAGCTTTGAGTGGCAAATGGATAGTTATCAGCCCAGCGAGCTTGTTAAACTTGGGATTCTAGTAAACGGCGAAGTGGTAGACGCTCTTTCGACAATCGTCCATCGCACTCGTGCCGAGCAGAGAGGCAGAGCGTTATGTGAGCGTCTTAAAGACTTGGTACCAAGGCAGCAAATCGATATCGCTATTCAAGCAACTATAGGTAGCCGCATAATAGCGAGAGAAACTATTAAAGCACTTCGTAAAGATGTACTTTCTAAATGTTATGGCGGTGATATAACCCGTAAACGAAAACTACTCGAAAAGCAAAAAGCGGGCAAGAAAAAAATGCGACAATACGGCAATATCGATATCCCACAATCGGCTTTTATTGCTGCTTTAAAAATCGGTAAAGAATAAATAGTCCTTTGCTTTTGTTAACAAAAAATATAAAGTTGAGAATAGGTTAAATTTTTTTAATGAGGAACAATATGACGATTAAAGTAGTTATTATATATTATAGCGGATACGGTCATACTGCTAAAGTAGCGGAGGCGATACATAAAGGAACGAGTGAAGCCGGAGCTAATAGTTCTTTGATTCAAATAAGTAAGGATAATGTAAATAATATAGATTGGCAGCTACTTGACGAGGCGGATGCAATTATTTTCGGAGCACCGACTTATATGGGCAGTACAGCCGGACCGTTTAAAGTGTTTATGGACGCCACTTCTGTTAAATGGACTGAACAAAAATGGAAAGATAAAATAGCCGCAGGTTTTACTAATTCCGCTTGTTATTCAGGAGATAAGCTTTGCAGTATTCAACAGCTATTTCATCTAGCTATGCAACACGGTATGATTTGGGTAGGACAAGGGGAAGCATGCCCTACTTTTGCCGATCATGAATTACCGAATCATGATCTTACCAATCGCTTAGGTAGTTGGTCGGGGCTTATGACACAGTCAAATCATAAATCTTCCCCTGATATTGCCCCCCCTAAAGGAGATTTAGCAACCGCTATTTTATTCGGCACACGAATTGTCAAGATAACAAAGAAGTTAAGAACATAATTTTACGTAACCGTTCAAAGAACTCTATTAAAAAAAGTTTTATTATTGCTACTACGTACATAATATGGTACACTTAAACATACAACTTTTTTAGGGATACTATTGTGACTATTTACACGAGTACACAAGCACGAGCTAAACTATTCAATCTTATTGACGAGACAAATGAAACTCATGAGCCTATTTATATAAAGGGAAAACGTAATAATGCGGTAATTATATCAGAAAAAGACTACGAAGGATTACAAGAAACTTTGGCTATTTATTCTGTACCTAGATTAGTGGAATCAATACTTGAAGCTAGTAAAGAACCATTAGAAGAATTTATTAGCCATGAAGAATTTTGGAAATCATGAAATATACTCTAATATATGGCAAAAGAACAGTAGCCGACAAGGATAAATTAACCGTAGCTAAATTAATAGATAAAGCACAACAATTATGTAATGATTTAGCTATTAATCCTATTCCTCCAAATAGTAAAAGGCTTTATCGTGATTTAGTGGGTAAGCGTTCTATAAGAATTAATTTACAACATCGATTAATTTATGAAATATTAGAGGATAAAAAAATAATAAAAATACTTAGAATGTGGGGACATTATGAGTAATAAACATATAGTAGTGTTGTTTTGAAAACGGATTTACTCTTATCGAGCCACGCAACAACGCTTTCGTGGCTTCGCTAGGCATTGTTGCGTGGCTCGAATTTTTGCAAAGCGTACGGTGTCATGCCGTGGCTTGACCACGGCATCCGGTCTTTTTATTAAGGTTTTTTCTGGATACCGTGGTCAAGCCACGGTATGACACCATACTTGTAATAACCATAATATGGTAAATTATGA
>JAJIYK010000076.1 GCA_020881235.1 Rickettsia endosymbiont of Oxypoda opaca
CACGGAATCCAGCTTATAATATCATAAAAAGATTCTAAAATAAGTCTAATATGGCTTTATTTTCCTGGATGCCGTGATCAAGTCACGGCATGACACAGCCTTTTTTCAACGTTCGTACACTAGAGGGTCAAGCCCTGTGTTGTTGCATGGATCGAAAAAAGTGCTGTATGTCATTCCCGCAAAAGCGGGAATCCAGAAAAAAACTTAATAAAAAGACTGGATGCCGTGATCAAGGAACTAGAATGACACAGCCTTTTTGCAACGTTCGTACACTAGTGGGTCAAGCCACGGTTGTCACACTGATTTCTTGAACCATGCAACAACGCTTACTCACTTCTCCGGTAATAATATTTCTCTTTTGCCGGTGTGATTCGGCGGGGAAATTATGCCGTCTTGTTCCATCTTTTCGACTAAAATAGCTGCTCTATTATAACCGATTCGGAGTGCTCGTTGAATATAGCTAATTGAAGCTTTACGTTCAAGCTGCACTATCTGCACTGCTCTTTTATACAGCATTTCGTCCGTTGTTCCGTCGTTGCTACTATTCTCTAAAGCTGCATCTCCTTCATCGACCTGTTCGGTTACTGCCGAAATATATTC
Source organism: Rickettsia endosymbiont of Oxypoda opaca (assembly GCA_020881235.1). GTDB lineage: Bacteria > Pseudomonadota > Alphaproteobacteria > Rickettsiales > Rickettsiaceae > Rickettsia. Next base: position 601 of record JAJIYK010000076.1, read on the forward strand.
AGGGGTACCGGTTTCTTTTAAATATTCGGTAATTTTCTCAATCTCGTTTTCATCGACAAAAGGTCCGTGTACCCTAGTAATTTTTGAAGTATTACCCATAAATAACATGTCTCCCATGCCGAGTAACTGCTCGGAGCCTTGCTCACCTAAAATTGTCCGACTATCGATTTTGGAAGTAACTTTAAAACTAATACGGCTGGGGAAATTTGCTTTAATTACGCCGGTAATAACGTCTACGGACGGTCTTTGCGTCGCCATAATAATATGAATGCCTGCAGCTCTTGCCATTTGGGCGAGCCGTTGAATAGATAGCTCAATATCTTTACCGGCAACTAACATTAAATCCGCCATCTCATCAACAATCACCACGATAAACGGCAATTTATCCATATTCATTTCTACCGTTTCATAAGTAGGTCTGCCGGTTTCATGATCAAATCCTGTTTGAATAGTACGTTCAAGGGTTTTACCTTGCCTTGCTGCTTCTAAAATTTTAGTATTATAACCGGCAATATTTTTAACGCCGATATTCGACATCATTCTATAACGATTTTCCATTTCTTTTACTGCCCATTTAAGAGCTACCACCGCTTTAGCAGGTTCGGTTACGACGGGAGTCAGTAAATGCGGTATTCCTTCATAAGCAGATAGCTCCAGCATTTTTGGATCGATCATAATAAGGCGGCATTCTTCGGGGGTATAACGATATAATAATGAGACGATCATTGCATTAATCCCGACCGACTTACCGGAGCCGGTAGTTCCTGCAACCAGTAAATGAGGCATTTTAGCCAAATCGGCGATTAATGGTTTGCCGGCTAAATCTTTCCCTAAAATTAGCGGCAATAAAATAGATTGGTCTTGATATTCCGGTGTTTCAATTAGCTCCTTTAAACAAAAAAATTCTCTATGCTTATTCGGTAATTCAATACCGAGAACGTTTTTACCGGGTATTACCGCTATTCTGGTTGAAACGGCGGAAAGCGATCTTGCTATATCGTCGGATAACCCTACTACTCTTGAGGTCTTTGTACCGGCTGCTGGCTCAAACTCGTATAAAGTAACCACCGGTCCTTGACTAATATTAATAATTTGCCCTTTAACGCCGAAGTCACTCAGAACAGTTAATAATTTTTCTGATTTTTGTTTAAGCTCTTGCGAAGAATCACTTTTTATATGGTGATTATCAGCATTTCGCAGTAATGAAATAGGCGGTAACAATACTAGATTGCTTTGTTCATTTTTGGGGAGCGACGTAGATTTATTAAAAAATTTCGGCTGGATATTAGTTGCCGGCTTAGCTATATTTATTTCCGTTACTTTTGTTTTTTCCTGAGTAGCAAAATAAGAAGGGGTAATTCTTGGCTGGTTTGCTTCGTCTTTTTTAGGCAATAAAAATTTTGCAAGCGATAGGTAAGGCATTAGATTAGATAAGATATTACGTATTTGATAAGATAGAATGCTATATAATTTTATTATAAAATCCTTCAGTGAGGTAAATTTTATTTCAAGTAAAATAATGAATAAAATAAATGTCGAGAAGATTAATAATAGATAAAGTTGATTCGTAAATTGCTTAAGAAAATTAAAGCTAGCTATCCCTATTGCTCCGCCGGCACTTCCTTGCAAATAGGGTATCTCGAGATTTGCAAATAATGTTGCCATACTAATGATAGTAAATAACGTTACAATTATACGTGCTAGTAACAATTTTCTTTGAGCAAGCCAACGGCTTTTCGCCCAAATAAAACAACAAATAGGTAGAATAAAAGCGGCTATACCAAAAAATTGATACAAAAAATCCGATAAATATGCACCGAAAATACCTAATAAATTGTTAGGATATCTTTGAGTTACTAAATTAAAGCAAGGATCATCGGTTTTATAAGTTATTAAAGCACAGATAATGCCTAAACCTATCACGCTTAAAATAACAGCTTGTAGCTTGTTATTCGAAAAAAATTTATTTATATAATATAACACGAAAATTATTAAAAAATTTGTATAGTAATAATAACATATAACTAATTTGGCGGCTTGATACAAGAATAATTTAAGTAATGCGGTATCTCGGCACTGTTGCGTGGCTCGAATTTTTGCAAAGTGTTCGGTGCCATTCTAGTCCCTTGATCAGCTTGCATGGCTCAAATTTTTGATGTCATTCCCGCGAAGGCGGGAATCCAGAGAATATTTAAGCGAATTATATAGTAAGATTTTATATAATTTTGCTTATTTTAAGTGTTTTTTCTGGATTCCCGCTTTCGCGGGAATGACATATAGCACTTTTTTCGATCCATGCAACAACACCTAAAATTATCGTAGAGGAGTAGGAGCTAATAACTCAGTATTAACAAATCCTTATTTATTTTAAAGCCCTTAAAACGCTGAAGTACCGACATACCGAGTAGTGAAATATCTAGATCGCCGACACCTATATGCCCGTCGACATCTTTAAATACTCTACCAATCAATACGCTATCTAACGTTATAGGAGCAGCTTTACTTGCACCGTTAGCGGTAAGATAGACTCTGCTATAGTTTAATTTAGATAAATCAAATCCTAATTTTTTAGCATCTTGCTGCGTCAAAGCTACATCGCTTGCACCGGTATCTATCATAAAGTTTATTTTCATGTTGTTTACAAGTGCCTCGAGATAAAAATGTCCGTCACCGCTGCGGGCTATAACGATTTCACCCTGCCTATTAACCCAGCTATATGAAGGAATTAATACCGATAATACCCGCTGACTCGCATAAGTTAATTCAAACCTAAAAGCATAGCCGATTATTATAACTAAAAAAATAATTCCCCAACTTGATAGTTGCAGAAAAAATTTTCGTAAGTTATTTTGACTGAAAAAACTATATATAAAACTAATTAATATTATCAGTGCTGAAAAAAATGCTACAAGATTTTGAGGTTGATTAAAAAATCCGGGATGTTTTTCATTTATAATTTTATATAAGAATAAACTAGCAAGCACACTAATGCCGAAAATAACAACTGCTTTTATAAGATTTTTATATATCATACTAATAAACTCTATGTTCTAAGGAGATATAGCAACGTTGTTGCGTGGATCGAATTTTTGCAAAGCGTACGGTGTCATTCTAGTTCCTTGATCACGGCATCCAGTCTTTTTATTAAGGTTTTTTCTGGATACCGTGGTCAAGCCACGGTATGACACCGTACTTGTAATAACCATAATACGGTAAATTATGAGCCATGCAACAACGTCTTCGTGGCTCTTCGCCATGACGTTTAACATTTCACTCAGCTATTGCCTTATGAGCGAGCTGTATATTATAGTATATAGTAAAACTTAAAGGTAAGTATAATTTTAATGGTAGCGAGGGAGGGATTTGAACCCCCGACATGCGGATTATGATTCCGCCGCTCTAACCAACTGAGCTACCCCGCCAGGGGGAGTATTATAGTTTAGAATACTAAAGGTTATCACAAGTATGGTGTGGTGTCATACCTTGGCTTGACCCTCTACTGTACGAACATTGAAAAAAGGCTGTGTCATGCCGTGACTTGATCACGGCATCCAGTCTTTTATTAAGGTTTTTTCTGGATACCGTGGTCAAGCCACGGTATGACACCATATTTGTAATAACCATAATACGGTAAATTATGAGACACGCAACAGTGCCGACTTTAGCTAGGAATGATATCGAGAATTTTTTGACTATCACACAACAACACCTACCGTGACGTATGGGTATAATACGGTCATTAACAACATTGTCAGGAATATCTTAACGTTTAGAGAATTGAGTTTTCTTACGTGCTTTACGTTGTCCGTATTTTTTACGTTCTACAACTCTAGAATCACGAGTTAAAAACCCACCTTTACGTAAAAGCGGATGAAATTCCGGAGCAGATATATCAAGTGCTTTAGCAATTCCGTGTAAAATAGCACCTTTTTGTCCGGAAATCCCACCGCCTTTGACGGTACAAACTACATCATATTGTCCGCTAGTTTTTGTTAAAACAAAAGGTTGTAAAATGGTTTTAACATGCGTATTAGAAGTAAAATATTGATCTATATTTTTTTCGTTAACCGTTACTTTACCCTTGCCGGCTTTTATCCAAACTCTAGCTATAGCATTTTTTCTTTTGCCTGTAGCGTAAAACTTATTAGTATTTTCTGAACTTCCTTTAGGAGATTTAACTAACAATTTTTCTTGAGTTAAAGGCTCTTTTTCGTTTTTAATCTTTAATTTTGTCATACTAAATTACTTTTTATTTTTGGGATTCTGGCTTGCAAAATCATAAGCTACCGGTTGTTGTGCTTGATGAGGGTGTTCCTCTTTTGCATAAACATATAAATTACTCATTTGCTTTGTACCCAAAACATTTCTCGTAATCATTCTTTTTACAGCTAATTTAACAATGCGTTCAGGATATTTACCGCTTAAAATTTTCCCTGCCGTAGTTTCTTTAATCCCGCCCGGGAATCCCGTATGTCTGTAATACACTTTACCGTCTTTGGGATTTGCTTTCTTACCGGTTAATTTTATATGTTCCGCATTAATTATAATTACGTTATCTCCACAATCCATATGAGGAGTAAAAGTAGGTTTATGTTTACCGCGTAATATATTAGCAACTTTGCTAGCAAGCCGACCAAGAACCAGATTTTGTGCGTCTATAACCCACCATTTTTTTTGAATATCCGATGGTTTTGCAGAGTAAGTTTTCACAGTAATATCTTTTTAATTAGAATTATTCAAATCAAGATTATTTGAGCATATTAAATAGCATTAAAGCCGGCTATTTGTCAAGTTAATTATTAAATCGCCTTGTTAGTATCGAATATTATTTTTTTATCGGTAGAAAAATACATATTATTATCAAACCCTATCCCGTAATAACGGATATTTTTAGTAATTTTTGTAATAGTAGGTATTGTATTTAAATGTCCGTCCTTATCTGAGTGGAAACTATATAAAACTCCGTTAACGGAAATAACGTTTAAACTCATACCCGTATTATCTTTACTAACAGTAGGTGCTAAAAAAATAGCTGATTTTAATTTTTTAACGTCTTTACCGTCATTTAAATCGGCGACAAATTTTACTTGACCTGATGCAAGAGAGAGTGCTGCAACCTGCCGAGCGTTATTTGTGATAAATAAGCTATTACCGATTAATGACATGGATTGAACATCATTAGCGTTAGTTTGCCAAATAACGGCACCGGTGGCAACATTTAGCTTTATTATTTTACCTAAACCGCTTGCTATGTATAAATTATTATTGTCGCTAATAGGTGTGCATAATATGCTAGCTTCTTCAAAATTCGGTAGAGCCGCATACTCGGAATCTGTAAGTTCAAAACTCCAAAGAACTTCACCTTTTTTGGTGTTAATAGCAAGAATTTGTCCCGAACTGTAAGTAACTATAACACGATCATGATATATTATAGGAGCAACTTGATAGCTAGAAGATAAAACTTCTACCATTCCTTCATGTTGCCAAATAGGATTTAAAGTTTTGGTATTTAAAGCAACTAGCTGATTACTAATAGTTTGAACTAAAATAGTATCGTCATTTATCATAATCGGCTTAATTCTGATAATATCCGGCAGCTCTTTCCGTATTAGTTCATGCCCTGATTTTGCATCTAATACTACTAATAACCTTGAACCGTATGTTACGTATAATTTTCCGTCATGATACAAAATTCCGCCGCCGATATAATTATCTGCTTTATTTCTACTGATATTATAAGACCAGATTATACTATTTTTTTCTTTGGAAAATGCCGATATATTTGACTTAATATCTAAAGCATACACTATGTTATTAACAAAAACCGGCTCAGTAACGGTTTTGTATTTAGTAAAGGAATATCCTTTATTTTTTAACGTGTTAGGGTTAAATAAATAGGTCTCTCTACTAGAATCTAAATATATTGATTCATTAGTTTGAATTGAGAGCCTTGGAGTTAATTCTACAATATTTTTTACCCTTTTAGGTCCGAGTCCGTTACAGGAAATTAAAATAAAAGGTAATAATAAAATTGCTAATTTTTTGTTCATATTTTCTTGTCCTTATCACTATCTAAATTTGAGAGTAAAGCCTTGGCCTGGTCTTTTGTCAGTTCCGGAGCATTATTTGACGCTATTAGTATTTTTAAAGTTTCTTTTGCTACGTCCGGCATATCGTTTTTTATATCCCAAATTGCTTTTATAAAGTTGCCCGTAGCCCAAAAAGCTTTTTCTTCGTTATCAAAATATTTTAAATATGTTAATGCCTTTTCTTTATCTTCTTTGGCTATATTTTCTTCGTCAATAACTAAACTTAACCATGAAATACGGGCATAAGCCGTAGTTATTTCTTGATACTCGGTATTTTGAATAATTTTTTCTAATAAAGCCTTAGCATCTTGATGCTTTTTTTCTGAAATCTTTATAGCAACTTGCTCTAATAAAGCAATTTCTTTTATTCTATTGCTACTTGTATTGCTTAAATTTTCTAAGGTACTAAAAGCTAAATCTTTATTGCCTTCGCTCATTTCAAGGCTAACGGCTTTAACAAAAATATCACCGTTTTTCTGGTTATTTTTAATTTGGTTATCTTTATGACGGTTATTAATTATCATTATAATCACAATAAATATTGCACAAACTATAATGATAGGTAAAATCTTTTTGAAAAATCTTAACCTTTTTTCTTCGTTTTGGTCATTTAATACTTCTTCTAGAATATCAGACATTTTTATTTACTTTGCCTATCTTTATTAACTTTACAGCCAAATTTAACTTTAGCATCCTCCGCCATTTTTTTAGATGTTGCGGATCTATTAGTCGGAAATTCTTTATCAAGCTTGGTAAGGATATTACATGCCTCTTGTGTTTTCTTTAATTCACCGAGTGATAACGACAATTTAAGTAAAGTATCGGAAGATTTAGGACCTTTAGGAGATTGTTTATAACATTTTAAATAATTGATCGCCGCACCGTTAAAATCTTTGCGTTTAAAAAAACTTTCTCCATACCAAAAATAAGCATTACTAATTACCTCACTTTTCGGGTAAGTATGTATAAAATTTGCAAATTTCTTCTCCGCTTCCTCTAATTTACCGTCTTTAAAAGAAGCAAGGGCTAAATCATAAGCTTGTTTGTCGGCTGCTATATCTTTTTTGTTAATAACGAGAGCTGTGGAATTAGGGGTATTATTTATCTCTTCTAAAGCAGATACGTCAAATACATCGGGAGTGTCGGAAGTTTCCGGTATATTGTCCGAATTTTGAGCAGACTCCGTAATATTTAATTGTTTTGTTATTATTCCAACTTTATGCTCTAAGATTTCAATTTTGCCGAGTAATCGCTGAATTTCTATTTCCTGCTCGTCTAATCTATTTTCATAATCATTATTTGCTACAAATTTTAGATTTTTACTTTTAATTGCTTGGCTATCTCCAAATGCACAGAAAGGCAACAAAACAGTAATTATTAAGGTAATTATTTTCATATATTTTTTATTTTTTTGATGTCGTTCTAGTTCAAACGGGGCGTTGTTGTGTGGCTCCCGAAATTGTCATGGTGAGGAGGGACATAGTCCCGACGTGGTTCGATGTCATTCCCGCGAAGGCGGGAATCCAGAGAATATTTAAGCGAATTATACAGTAAATTTTTATATAATTTTGCTTATTTTAAGTGTTTTTTCTGGATTCCCGCCTTCGCGGGAATGACATACGGCACTTTTTTAGAACCACGCAACAACGCCCCATTTGAACTAGAATAACATCTATGATCCTTCATTTACGAATAGTATAATACCGATTTTTTATTATTATTCCATATCTTTTTATATTTCCATACTTCCGTCATAAGAAAAAGTTAAAGTTATCGTCGTTCCTTCCTTTATTTTGCTCTCTAAATTAAACTTACCTTTCATAAGTTCAACTAATTTTTTTGTTAACGGCAGACCAAGTCCGGTACCTTCGTATTTTCGACTGAGCTCACTATCAATTTGCCCGAATGCCGATAATGTTTTCGGTATATCTTTTTCTTCAATACCGATGCCGGTATCTATAACTTTTATATATACTAATCTTTCTAGCTGGTTTTGTTCGATACTTATAGTTACCGTACCGCCGTTATTAGTAAATTTAACCGCATTCGATAAAAGGTTCAATAATACTTGTTTAAGCCTCTTCGGATCAGCTTTTATAATAATGTGGTCTTGAGGTAATTTAGCGACTAATGTTACCCCGGCTTGGTCTGCTCTCGGCTGCACAAGTCTTATTGAAGAGCTAATTAATTTATTTAGATCGAGATCGATATTATCTACTTTTAATTTGTCGGCAGAGGCTTTAGAAAGGTCTAAAATATCATTAATCATGCTAAGTAGGTGCTTGCCGGCATTATTAATATCTTGTAGGTAAGTAGTATTTTTCGCCGCATCTTTCTCCGACATTAAAATTTCTGAGAAACCTATTATAGCATTAAGCGGGGTACGCAACTCATGACTAATATTAGCAAAAAATTTAGTGTTTGAAGAACTTGTTTTTTCTGCTTTAATTATTTCTGCTTTTAAGCTTCTATTAGTTTTAAGCTGTTGGTCTATAATTTGTCTAGCATAATTAGTATTACTAATAATTATAGTACAAAATATTATAAAAATAATGATAAATGCTATAAAAACTTTTTGTTCAAGCTCTAATATATTCGCCCATTGACCGGTAATATCGGTATTAATTTCTAATACGCCGTCCACCGGAAACTCATATAGGTTGTTATCTATTATAGGTATATAGCTTGTAATAAAAACAGCTTTTTCTTGGTTGTTATTATTTTCTATTATTACTTTAGGCGACAATATATGGCTTGTTATTCCGTTAAATGCTTTATGAAGTGCTCCTGTAAAAATAAACTGTTTTAAAAAATATCTATCAATTTTTGCGGTAATTATTTCATACAGATTATCGTCCGGATAACTTTTTACACTATACATGTTAAGCAAGCCGCTAGTGATAAATCTATTACCTTTAATATCGTATAAAGAAATATTAATATTAAGATTAGTAAACCAGTCGGCAGAAACCGTAGCAAAGTTAATAAAATCTTGATCCTGCAATAAACTCATATAACCGAATTTATGCAATTTTTCTGTTGCTGCCGGATGAGTATTCCAAACATGTTTTGTATAAATTTCGGCAATTTGAATATTTTCCGCCGCCACATGTTTTAAGATCATTTCCTTTATCATAAAATAACGATAAAACATCATATTTATGATAATATTAAGAAATAATACAATGAATGACAATCTTACTATGTATTTATTTTGGTTCATTATATTTGATCTTTATATTACAAAAGTCGGCTTAATGCGTTTGTCATTCCGTG
>JAJIYK010000077.1 GCA_020881235.1 Rickettsia endosymbiont of Oxypoda opaca
GAGCTTAAAGATAGATTATTTGAGTATTTAATTTATTATAATGAAATCAGAACTCATCAATCTTTGGCAGCTAAAACTCCTCTTGCTTTCTTACAAAATTGTCAACGAATTACGTAACCTTTACAATACCGTGGCTTGACCCACTAGTGTACGAACGTTAAGGAAAGAGCTGTGTCATGCCGTGACTCGATCACGGCATCCAGTCTTTTTATTAAGGTTTTTTCTGGATACCGTGGTCAAGCCACGGTATGACACCCGTACTTGTAATACCATATAGATCCACGCAACAACGCCTCGCCGGAAGGACATATAAGGGCAAGAAAAAAGAAATTATTATGTTATTTTTGAAATTAAAATTATTTATTAAGAAATATTTTATTGCTTTAATATTGTTCAGCACCGGCATTGCAACGGCAGAAATTATTGAAGTTGATAGCTTAGATAAAATAAATCAAGATTTTGAAGAAATTTACAATAAAGACTATTTACCGCAGGATATGCTAGTAATTATAGGACTTGATAAGCTAATATTTAAGTCCTTATTGCCTTCAGCGTCTGTGCTTGGTCAAGAGGGCTATTCTAAATTATTACCGATTTTTAAAAAGATTAAACCACAATCAAAACAAGTTTACACAGATCAACTACTTCTTGTTGATTATAAACAAGAGTTGGCTGATACCGCTTTACCGAACTTTATAAAAATAATTAGTAATAACAATATACCTATAATAGCGGTTAGTAAAAATTTCACCGGTAATTTTAATAACATACCTACGCTTGAAATATGGTTAGCCGATTATTTAAAGAAGAATTTTGATATTGATTTTTCTCGAAGCTTCTCACAAAGTAACTATATAATCTTTAATAATTTACGAAGTTTTGATAATACTTATCCAGTATTTTATAAAGGTATATTAAGCAGCAATAACACTTCGCAGGCTGAGCTAATACTTAATTTTTTAATTGAAGTAAAATTTATGCCGAAAATTCTTATAGCAATCAGTAGCGATGAAGGGCTATTAGGCTCTATACAAGCACAGCTTAGCAGTTATAACTCTAACCTCGCCTATACCGGCTATCATTATATTGCTGCTAATCAAGAAAATGATAATGAAGAGAATTTAGCATATTATACTAAATTTTTTAATGATTTGGTAAATAAAATAAATAAGGTACAAAGGAATAACTCTCCGGCTAAAACTAATAAATCTGATAATAAAAATCCTTATGATAAAGCTCAATAAATCAGGTAATAAATTATATTTATTATTATTTTTTTTGATTATGCCTTTTATAAGTTACGGTCAAATAATTCCTACTTATTCCATTGATTCAATAACAATTAAAAAATTATTACCGCAAATTGACTCTACTACTCTGGTATTAGTTAATATAGATAATACGATTATCACGCCGCAATCAAAAATGTTTCGCTATAATAATAATCCTTATATAGCTTTTGTCGATAATTTATCTAACTTGGCAAAGTCTAACTATGCAATTAACGGGATAATAGCTTCGTTAATGGTGCAAAGGCAGATGATGTTAGTAGAACCAAATTGGTCTGATTTCATAAATAAGATGAAATCGCAAGGTGCAATGGTTTTTGGTTTTACTGAAGTAACTCCGCCATGTAAGTTAATTAATAATTTTGAAGGGTGGAAATATAGTCAGCTTCGAGCATTTAATATTAATTTTACGGATAAGGTTAATAATAAAGAAATGTTTAGGTTTGACGATCATGATGCAGATGCTCCTGTTTTTTATGAAGGTATATTATTTACCGGTACTGCAAGCAAAGTCCAAACTCTTATTAAGTTTTTAAAAATTATACCTTCCGCTCCTCTTAAAATTGTAATTTTTGAAAATAATAAGACGGAACTAAAAAAAATAGATTCTTTTTTGAGAATGGTCGATGTAGAATATTACGGTATAGAATATTTGGGATGGCAAAGAATAATAGGCTATCCTGATGAACCTACAGCCAAATTACAGCAAGATACGCTTCTGAAAACCGGTAAGTGGTTAGAAGATGCGGAAGCAGAAAATTTTTTAAAAAGCCAACAAGAGAATGAATAAATATTAGCTATGAGTAATCTAATTAATGCCCTAAAAGATTTAATTATTAAAACCGGAGAAATTGCTTTAGATACCAAGAAAGTTGGATTAGTAGTTGAGAAGAAGCTTGACGGTTCCCCTGTATCCAATGCCGATAAAAAAATTAGCGAGCTTATTTATCGAGATTTACAAATTTTAACCCCTGGCGTAACAATAATTTGTGAGGAACAACCGCTGCCGATATTAAATAGCGATACGTTTTGGCTAATTGATCCAATTGACGGAACAAAAAGTTATATAAGCGGTAAAGATACTTATACTATAAATATGGGTCTTATAAAAAACGGCATCCCGACTATCGGCTTAATATATCAGCCTGCAAATGCTAAATTATATTATACCGATGCGAACGGTAACTTAAAAATTGAACAAAATTCAGTAGAAATTCCCTTGCTTGGGGCGGCTAACCAAGAATCTGAGAAAAACGGTTTTAATGCGGTGATTAGTTTCCATCATCAAAATAAAGCAACAACGGATTTTTTGGATAAATATTTAATAAATAAGATAGAAAATATAGCAAGCTCTATTAAATTATGCTTAATTGCGGAAGGAGCGGCTGATCTCTATCCTAAACTCGGCGGGCAAACGATGGAATGGGATATTGCTGCCGGTCATGCTTTAATCAAAGCTAGCGGCGGTAATATTTTCGACCTTGCCGGCAAGGAAATTAGTTACGGTAAAAAGAATTTTGCTAACCCAGATTTTTTTGCTTGTAGTTCTTATTGGCTACAAAAAAACATTGCATAATATTCTATTTCTCTATATTTTTGTGATTTAGAGTATATTGTCGGCGTTGTTAGATGTTCGACTGTCATTGTGAGGTGATGCCGGCGTGTTGTGTGGATCATAATTTACCGTATTATGGTTATTACAAGTATGGTGTCATACCGTGGCTTGACCACGGTATCCAGAAAAAACCTTAATAAAAAGACTGGATGCCGTGATCAAGGAACTAGAATGACACCGTACGCTTTGCAAAAATTCGA
>JAJIYK010000078.1 GCA_020881235.1 Rickettsia endosymbiont of Oxypoda opaca
CTCTTGGCATAGTTTTGCTAAGTTTACTATTTTCCCCATAGTACAAATTCTCACAATTTAGTTGTTAATCTTGCAAAAATTTATACCATATATTAGCTTCTTTTTAATTCATAATTTACTACCGTAATACCAGTATAACCTACTTGCTTTTCTTAACTTGATGCGTATGGTTCTATTGATTGGTTCTTCGGGTTTAAGCTTCATATGATTATTAATGATAAAAGTCAGATTATTGCTGTTAAAATCACCAAAGGAAATGCAGATGATAGAGCTGCATTTGAAGAAATGGCAATTAAAAAAGGTTTAAATGGTAAGTGCTATGCGGATAAAGGATATATTTCGGGGAAAATGTTTATAAGGCTTTATCAACAAGGGTTAATGATAATTACTGGTATTAGGAAAGATATGAAAAATTATTTATTGCCGATTTTGGATAAAATAATGTTAAGGAAAAGGTTTATAATTGAGACTATTTTTGGCTATATTAAGGAGAACTTTAATATAACGCCTTCAAGGCATAGATCGCCTGTTAACTTTTTTACTTCTCTCTTTGCTGCTCTTGTTGCTTACCAAATTAAACCTAATAAACCTACCATAGCTTATCCATAGTCGAGGTTATTTAATTTTATTTTTCTTTTTGATCTTTACTAAGAAAAGATAATAGTTTATGTTTTCTTAGTAAGTATGTATTAGGAAAAGATAAAATATGAATCGAAGAATAGGGGTATACATTACTCAAAAAGTAGCAGATGAGGTATATAAAGCTTATATACCTCCCAAATTACCACCAGAACCTTCTATAAATTTAACAAGACTTTACACATATCTTGAAAAAGCTACTTTAGCACTTGCAGAATTAAATATAACATGTAAATCCATTCCTAATACGTCATTATTTACTTATATGTATGTTCGTAAGGAAGCTTTGCTTTCAAGCCAAATTGAAGGTACGCAGAGTTCGTTTGCAGATTTAATGTTGTTTGAGCATAATCAAAAACCGGAAGTATCTTTAGAAGACGTAGAAGAAGTATCTAATTATGTAAAAGCTATAACTTATGGTTTAGAGAAATTAAAAGATGGTTTTCCCCTCTCTTTAAGGTTATTGAGGGAAATCCATAATATACTACTTTCCGGAGGTCGTGGTTCTAAAAAATTACCGGGTGAGTTTAGACGTTCTCAAAATTGGATTGGAGGCACAAGACCGGGAAATGCGTTATTTGTTCCACCACCTGTAGATTACTTATATAAATGTCTAGGGGATTTTGAAAATTTTCTGCATAATAATAGTTTACCGGTACTTGTTAAAGCAGGGCTTGCTCATGTTCAATTTGAAACAATCCACCCATTTTTAGATGGTAATGGGCGTCTTGGTCGATTACTAATTACATTACTGCTCTGTCACCATAAGATGTTCGATGCACCAATCTTATACCTTAGTCTTTATTTAAAGCAAAATCGTCACATTTACTACGAATTACTTCAAGAAGTTCGACTACACGGTAATTGGGAAACTTGGCTAGAATTTTTTTTAGAAGGGGTTTATCAATCTGCAATGCAAGCAATTCAAACAGCAAATCTTATTAATCAATTATTCGAAAAAGACACTGCTAAGGTAGAAGCGGTAGGTAGAGCAAGGTTTGTTTGTAAGCAAGTTTTAGAGTATATGAAGTTGTTACCACAAGTAAACGTACTTATGCTTGCCAGGGAATTAAATATAACTGCTCCTACTGCAAGGCATGCTCTTGAATTAATGAGAAAGCTTGAAATTTTACAGGAAATAAGCGGTAAAAAACGTGATAAGGTATACATATATCGTAAATATTTAGATATTCTTGAGGAAGGGGCAGAACCTTTTGTATTAAGTAACAAGACGTAATACTATGAAAGGCAGTATAATCACCTATAACGATTACCTAGATGTTACCAAACTAAACTGGTTATATATAGATATAAATAGTTATTTCGCAACTATAGAACAGCAAGTTAACCCTAATTTAAGAGATAAGCCGGTGATTGTAGTTGCAGTTTTATCTGATTATACTTCCGCTATTGCCGCAAGTAAGGAAGCTAAGCTTAAAGGAATAAAAACCGGGACTAAAGTAAAAGAAGCAAAAAGATTATGTCCTGAGGTAATATGCATTCTCGCTAATCATAAAATTTATGTTGAATATCATAAAAAAATATTTGCGGAAATAGAAAAATATTTGCCGGTAGCACATATATTTTCAATAGATGAAGCCGCATGCAAACTAACAGCCGAGCAATGTGAAGTTGACAAGGCAATGGAGCTTGCCAAGCAGATAAAAACAGCTATTAGGAAGAATGTAGGAGAATATATAAACTGTTCTATAGGCACTGCTCCAAACAGATATTTGGCAAAAATAGCAACTAATATGCAAAAACCTGATGGATTAGTTGTAATTACTCCTGAAGATATACCTAATAAAATTTATTCGGTTAAATTGCAGGATTTGCCCGGGGTAGGGCATAATATATTTAATAGGCTTAATTCTTACGGAATAACTACAGTAGAAAAATTATATAGTCTTCCTCCTAAGTTGGTTAGAAAGATTTGGGGAAGTATTAATGGAGAAAAATTATGGTATTTAATTAGGGGTGCTGATCTACCTATAGAGCAAACAAAAAGTAGTAGTATAGGTCACAGTCAAGTTTTAGCACCGGAACTCCGAAACCCAAATAAAGCAAGAGAAGTAGCAATAAATCTACTTTTAAAAGCAGCTCAAAGGTTAAGAAAGAGAGAGCTGTATACTTCAAATATGATATTGATAGTGAAAACTCAGCATAATCAACCTTTGGTAAGTAAAATTAAATTTGCGGCTTCTGCCGATGATATAACTTTATCAAGGTTATTGTTAAAAAATTGGGACGAGCTAATAAATAATAATGTTATGGCTCGTAAAACAATATCTATAAAAAAGGTTGCTATTACTTTGAGTAATTTAGAATCTAAGTCTATGCAGTTGAGTTTTGATAGTATTATAACTAAGCAAGCAGATAATAAAAAATATTTATTATCACAAAGTATAGATAAACTAAACAATAAATATGGTAGGAATGTAGTAACACTCGGTAAATTACCCCCAAATAACAAGCAATCGTCCGTAATAGCATTTAAGCATATTCCTAGTAGTTAACATGTGCGTGGAATAAGATAAATACATTGCTATTTCCTGCTACGTTTTATTTTTTTATTTATTACAACTATATTTTAAGGCGGGAAAAAAATAATGAAAACGATAATGAAAACGAGATTAATATTGATTTGCAAACTCTAATGGATCATGAATTCCCAAACCTTTTTTATAAAATACGTAATTAATTCTCAACTTTTAAATTAAAATAGAGTTTAATATTAAAAGTATAAATTTTCTATTGTATTATCATTTCAATATTACTTAGTTTTTTTAACTAATGTTATACTATTATATTAGTAATATTTTAAGGTTTATGATATTTTACTGACGAATTAAAAGCTAATCCTAAAGCTACCTGTGTAAATATTCGAAATATACTGAGAATAAGAAAGAGCCATTGTAAGAATTTTACAAATATTAATATATTATAAAGAAATATATGAATGAGCAATTATGGGCTGAGACTATTACAGCATTAATAAACTGTGGCGTATCACAACAAGATCAACAGCTTATTCTTAATTTTAGAACTCCTCAAACAAGTGAAAGAGTATCAAAAAATGAAATACATAAATTACAACAACTTAAGATTATTGGAAATGGTTTGAACGCCATTTGGATAGCATGTCAGTCTGGAAAAAATGATAACGAACGTATTATGGTGGGGAAAACATATTTTAATTCACTAGATAATGAAGGAGGTATAGCATACTTTTTCAACGATAGAATGCGGTCTTGCCAGGATAGAGTTTATTTTCCAGTTTTACTACGTATCATAAAAATGTGAAAATCAACAGTTTACAGCTATATCATACACGTGAATAGATACAACAAGGTGAGGTAAATCATCAGTATAAACTTAATAAATGTTCTTATTTATTGCTTAACTTTTTTCGTTGATAAGATCGTAATCGATGTTAAAATCAAGTAATTGGTAAATTGATTTTCTGTTAAGCCCAGTTATTTTAGAAATAGTTTTTATTGTATTACGTTTTCTTAACATCATTTTTATTAGTTCCGATTTACCTTTATTTATATATTTTTGTGCTATAGTTTTCATAATATCCTTGTCATCTTTATAGAAATATTTACTTAAACACTTAATAACTCGTGTTATTTGTTTTTAGGTGTTTTTTATGTGTATACTACAAAATCCATCATCCGTAAATTGTAAAATTATTGTGTCCCTTTAATTAAACTGTGCAATAAGGATAAAATACTAAAATATTATGTATTAAAAAATAGGTATATAATAATATGAAGTCAACTACAGTTACACTAGCAGAAGTTACTGATCAACTCTGCCTTTGGATAGACAAGCAAAATAGTAAATCTTCTCTTATCCCAATGCACCTAAAAGACCAGGCTAGGCAGTTATTACAATCCTACTCAACATCGCAAGTTGCTTCTTCTTTAAATATCACAGCTTAAAGAATGACAGTACTACTCTTGACCCAACGAGTTGTACACTTAAAGATAAAAAGTTAGTGACCTTGCAACAAAAAAGTAAACAAATAAAAGAGAGAGGTTTACAATTTTTAGCTATATACTAGATGAATTCTGTATTTTTTAACAATTTTATAGTAGAATGTTTACTATAAAAAATAGTAGTTAAACATTAATAAAATTGAAGCTACTAGATGGAGTGTTACGGAATAAACGAAGAGCCGCCACTTTATTAAAAAAGCCTATAAATATAAGGTTTTACAGGAAAATAACAAAAAAACTATAAGAGCAAAGTAAGCTTTTTTCCATTTTTACAAAAGATTCAAGTATGAGTTCCTATAATTGTAAGTGTCGGCACTTAATCGCTACTATAGCTTATATCAATAATTTTACAACCGCATATATACAGTGTTTTTAAAATATTAGTTGCAGGTATTTTTAATGCTGTTCTCTCACATTATTTTATTCGGTACTTTATAAA
>JAJIYK010000079.1 GCA_020881235.1 Rickettsia endosymbiont of Oxypoda opaca
AAATTAGAAAAACTTAAAATCAAAACTAAGCTTAATCATTTTGCGATAAAGTATAAATTATTGCTAAAAGCTAATCAGATAGCCTTTAAGGAATTGCATAATATGATTGCTACTACTGCTTAGTGCGTAACATGAGTAACTGAAATAGTTGATCAACAAAGCTTTATTGCTACTTCTCTAACACAGGCTAATAATTGGTTTACTTATGGCTATATCAGCTGGCAAAGTGGTAAAAACCTTGGGCTTAAGATGGAAGTAAAAAATTTTATTAATAGTCGCATCACTTTAGTTTTACCGATGCCTTTTGTTATTAATGTAGGTGATGAGTTTACTATAGTCGCCGGCTGCGATAAAGCTAGCCGCACCTGCATAGAGAAATTTAACAATATAATCAATTTCCGAGGTGAGCCTGATCTGCCCGGTATTGATAAACTAAACTCAAAATTATAATTTCTAAATGTTCAGTTTAGGTGCAATACTGCCCGTAATAGGCGGAGCTTTTGGGTTAATGCTGGGAGGATTTAGCGGCGGCATTAAAGGTGCAGTACTGGGTAGTGCTATCGGTAATTTACTTGGTAAAAAGAAAAAAACTAATGACAATTTTAGCTCTAATATAAGAGAAGGTGCAAGGCTTAGCGATCTTAAAGTACAAATCTCAAGTTATGGTGAAGTAATCCCCAAAGTCTACGGAACTATGCGGCTTGCCGGTAATATCATTTGGGCAACAGATCTTAAGGAAAAAGAGACTAAAGGCTTTGAAGAATACGGCGAGGATTTTAGAAAAGTAATTAATTATAGCTATTCGGTAAGTTTGGCAATTGCTATCTGTGAGGGGGAAGTAGAGGAAATAGTAAGGATTTGGGCGGACGGAACTTTAATAACCGAAGCAATGCTAAGAAGTAGCAACGGCAAATTTAACGTGCATTTAGGGACGGAAGAACAGTTGCCCGATGATATTATAGGTAAGCATAAGCCCGCAAATACTTATCCCGCCTATCGAGGATTATGTTATGTAGTATTTGAAGATTTACCGCTTGCAGAATTTGGTAATCATATCCCTAATTTTACTTTTGAGGTTAAAAAGAAAGCTTTAATTAAGCCGAGCGTCGAAGATAAAATTAAGGAAATCGTACTAATCCCAGGTGCCGGGGAATTTGTTTATTCAAGCACAGTACATTATAAGCAATATCATATTAAAATTGGCAAGAAAATAGTTGATAAATGGGGCAAAAACTACCTCAATATGCATAATTATAGCGGTAAAGCTAATATGCTGCTTAGCATTGAGCAGATGGCTAAAACGCTGCCAAATTTAGAATGGGTGGCGGTCGTTGTTTGCTGGTTTGCGACGTCTAGCAATGCCGGTAATTGTCGGATAATTCCTAAAATAGAATTTAATAATAAAGATACTGCTGTAATGCCGCACGATTGGCAAGTTGCCGGAATCACCAGGAGCAGTGCTGAAACGGTTTTACATTTTGATGAATATACGCCGACTTACGGCGGCACTCCTTCCGATCACACTATTTTAGAAATTTGTAACCATCTAAAAGATCGTGGTTATAAAATAATGCTCTATCCGATGCTTTTTGTTGATGAAATTCATCCGCACCCTAAGCCTTGGCGTGGTCGTATTAAGGTGAATAGTAGCAGCGATATAGTACAATGGTTTAATAAAAATCAAGGCTATAATAATTTTATTTTGCATTATGCGAATTTAACAAATGGCTTAATTGATGCGTTTATAATTGGTTCAGAATTTATAGGCTTAACCGGTTTTACAGATAAGCCAGGCTCGTATCCGGCAGTAACTGAACTAGTTAAATTAGCAGCAAATGTAAAAGCTACGCTCGGTAGCAAGATCAGGTTAGAGGCTATAGCACTACTTTGTCCTTATTAAATTGAGATCAAATTTGAGTTAATTAATTTTTAAAAACCAGTTAATAGCACTATATACAGACTGTTTAATTTCCTCTGTAATGTATAAGCCACTATAGCTTTTATGAAAAGCATTTTTAGGTTTTATAATAACATATTCAAGATTTATACGTTTAGGATTTTCTGCTGTTCCTTCATCAGGAATTACACCAAAATCAGTTGAAGTATCAATTGCTTCAAACATTAATATTTTTAGATTTTTATAGGGTTCAATTATACATCTTCGAGCATCAAATACTATAACACTAGAAATAACTTCTGGATATTGATTTGCAAAATATTTAGCTATGTCACCACCATTTGAATGACCGGCAATAATAAATTTTTCTAAATTTAATGCGGGAAATTTTTGCTTTAACTCATTTACTACAAACAATATATTACAAACGCCTCTAATATATAAATGTTTGCGTGCTTCGTATTGTATCTTTCTGTGATCGATTGCCTCAAGACCGTCTTTATTGCCTAGAGTGTCATGCTGAATTGAAATAAAAGCAAAATTCTTATTAGTAAAAAATTCTGCTAAATATTGATAGTTTTTATATTCTAATTTAACGTTAGATTTAGTAAGTTCTTCTTGCCCTTGATAGCCTGGATTAAAAATAACAACCGACAAAGTATTTATTACAGCATTTTTCGGTAGATAAATACTAACAGGAATTATCTTAGCTCTTGTTTGATCGATAAAAGAAAAATCCAATATTTTCATAAACTATAAATATGTAAAAAAGTTTAAAAAAGCCTTTTATGTGCTAGCTTATAAACAGTATTTTGATCACGACGCCCTATAGCTATAACTTGTACTACTAACCTTGAATCTATAACTCTATAAACTAAACGATAACCTACAGTGCGAAGTTTAATTTTATAACAATTCGGCATTGTACTAAGTTTATCTTTAGGAACACAGGGATTTATAAGACGTTCTTGTAATTTTGCTTTAAACTGTTTTTGAATATCTGGTGCTAGCTTAGCCCATTCCTTTTTAGCAGTTTCTAAAAAGGTTAATTCATAGGTCATTAATATTTACCGGTATTTCTTTTTCATTAGCACGTTGTTCAACAAGTTGGCTAAGTTCTATATCATCCAGCATTTCTATCATAGCTTCATATAAATTAGCAGGAACACAATAAAATACAGGATGGTTACGGTTTAATATAGCAAGTGGCTTACCATGAGCACTTTCCACTGTAGCCATAGGATTAGATTTTAGCTCGGAAATACTAGCTACCATATCGCAACAAATTACATGACTCATATTATATTACCTAATTTTACTTATTAAAGCTAATAATAGTGCTTTTAATTAACCTATTCAAGGAAAAAATCATGACATATACAAATCGATTAAAACTGCCGCTTATCCATAGTGGGCAGGCACAGAAGGAAATTACCCATAATGAAGCGTTAAATATGCCCTCTTATAATTTATTACTTTAAGTTTTCAATAGAAAATGTTATAAGGATTAATCTAATAAATTTGAGTTAATTTTTGTGGAAGATATTAATTATTGGGAAGAAAAGTTTGAAATGTGCGGTTATGCCGCAAAGCTATTGGATAAAATTACCTATTTAAACAGGTTGGTAAAACACCCGATAGATATTAGAGAAGTTAAAAAGGGTATTTACTACGCTCGAAAGTATCACGGCACACAAATGCGGCAATCAAGCGACCCGTATTACTCTCACCCGATAGAAGTGGCTTATATGTTAGCCGAGTTTATGGCATATGAAACTCCTAAGCTTTACAAACCTTATATGATTACAACTAGTCTTCTTCATGATACTATTGAAGATACAGCACTTACAGAAAATTGTATTACAAAAATTTTCGATAAAAATATAGCAAATCAGGTAGAGGCTTTAACTAGGATTAAACCATACGGTAAAATTAGTTCTGAAAAATTAGTTAATTTATTAATAGCAGAAAAAAATATAGACGCACTATTTATTAAGTTATTTGACAGAATCCATAATATGCAAACTATCAGTGCAAAATCCCCTGAAAAAGCAATGAAAATAATTAAAGAAACAACATTAATTTTTATAACTCTTTCTGCATATTTGGGAAATTTAAAATTAGAAAAAGAATTATATAATTTGTGTCTTCAAGCAGCAATTACTTTTAAAATATTTCCGCTAGATATAGCTCTTTTTGGTCATAGCGTTCCTCTTTTTTCTCCAGTTTCTCAAAATAATAAAGACCTGAAATATAACCTATAATTACCGGCAACATAATAAATAATAAACCATAGTTACCAAAATACTTGATTAAATAAATAACGCCAAAAGAGGTAATAGCATACATTACAGCACGTGAGAATGCAAAAGCAACGTTAGCATAGGTAAAACGTTTAAAAACTGGAAAATTTCTAAAAAAGATAGGACCTGCCGGATAGTCACTTTTAGGTCCAAATATCATAACAAAAGATTGAATTAAAAATAAATGAAATGGAGTACTAATATTATTTAACAAATACGGGCATAATAAAGTAAAAACACAAAATATGGTGATAACGGTTTTTAAAATTTTTAGCGGGTATATTTTATAACTCAAAAAGGCTAAGATTAACATAGTTGATAGATGTACTAATGATACTTGAAAATTTTGGTGAATGACTTGTTCAGCAGTAAAGCCAAATTGTTGTTTTAATATATTTCCACAATGAATATAGCCAAAATAAGTACAAACCGGCCACCCGCATTGAACTAAAAAATAAAATATAGCTGGAACTACGCTGGTCTTTTCTTTGAACATTATATTTTCTTTTAAAGACTCTGTACTTATATTCATTCTTTCAATTTGATTTTTTACTCGGCGCTTCGCATCGGCAAATTCTGGCGTTTCCCTTAATTTTGTCCGTGCTACAGAGCCTACTAAAGCAATTGATGCTCCAACCCAAAAAACTATACGCCAATTAAACCCATAAGAAGTAAAAATTGAAGCTACTCCTAATGCTGTAACGATTCCTAACACCCCGAAACACCCAACCATTGCTACCACAGGATATTGTAGTGGTGGTTTTGTTATTTCGCTTAAATAAATTTCTGCTCCTATTAGCTCGCTAGAGCAAGATATACCTTGTATGACACGGCATATACTCATAATCCATGATGCCGTTATACCTATTTGAGCAAAAGTTGAAAGATTAGCCATAGCAAAACAGGATATAGCCATCATCATTGTTGTTATTACAACCGTCGATTTACGACCGATATTATCACCGATCCAGCCAAATACAATGGCACTAAGCGGTGCAAAAATATACATTGAACAAAAAGCAATAGCTGAATTAATAGAAAAAGCAAAATCGTTAGAAGGCGGGAAAAATAATTCATTTAAAAGAACCGCCATATGTATATAAATAAACAAATCAAAATGTTCTAAGAATGTTCCTATCGATATTAAGCCTATTGCTTGTTTATCTTCTTTATTTAAACTTCTTTGCTTACTTTCATAGCTTAACATCTTCTTAGCATTTTAATTAAAAACTACAAAAATGTTAGGCTTTTTTCGTTGAAAGTCAATAAAAAATTTTGTGTTTCACGATAAAAAAATGAAGCGTGGCTTAAACGCTTCATTATGAGGAGGATTTTTTGAGGCAGGCTTAGGATATTTCGCAGTGGTGGTGTTTTTCTGGAACTTGACCCATAGGTTTAACGGGCTGCTTATAAGGATCATTTTCTCCTGTAGAAGGCTGGTGGTAAGTAGTAGTTGTTGTTTGCTGATGAGGAGTATTATTAATAGGCGTTGTTTCTGCTTGGTTCGATTTGGTAATATTAATATGACTATTATAGGCGTCTAAATTAATAGAATCGTTTAAGAGCATATCTTTTAATACTCCTTCTGCATGAACTAAATCCGCTGTCGGTATTTTTGCATCTGGATTTTTTTTATTTTTATTTATAAAATTTACCCATATAGTAGCCTCTTTTTCAACATCACTTGTATTTTGCAAAGTTGTTAAAGCTTTTATACAAGTTTCATTACCTAATTTGCTACCGATCACTAAAAATAATTTTTCATTATAAGCATTTTTTGCTCCTCCTATACCTTCTTTATTAAAATGAGCAAGACCCGAACAAACTTCAACTTTACCAAAAAGAAGAGCGTCTGTTAATTGACTTCTAGCTATTTTATAGCCTTGTATTGCAAGTTTAGTTAAACCTTGCTGCTCTTTTAATATATTAGTATCATTAAATCCTTTTAATGCATATTTATATAAGTTATTAGCGGTATATAAGTCCGTTTTATTATCATCAAGATAACGATTGGAGTCTGATTTTGCCATATAATTTATCCATTTTTAAATTTATCTACCATGACCTTTATTTTTAGGGTCTTTATTTTGCTGAGCAGTTCTAGCCATTTGTTTATTAACTTCATTCTCTTTGCTATTAACTGAAGTGTTTTTCTGGTTTTGCAAACCTATTTTTAACTCACTCGCTATTTTTTCTATTTCACCCTTTAACGCCGGGCGAGATTTTAATTGTGCATTTAAATCTACTATTCTATCACCAATAGTATGACTTTCTTTTATGTTATCTAATTGAGTAGAAGACGCCACTTTTTGGGTGGCGGGTGATTCTTTTTGAGTGGTGACCGGTTTTTCCGGTAAGTCGATTTTATTTATTGTTGCTGTTTGATCATTATATAAATCTGCAAAATCTTTTATTTGATTATATTTTTGAGGATTAGTTTCTTTATGTTTTTCTATTTCTTTCTCGATCTCTTTTTGAGTTTCACGATTTTTTTTATTCTCTTTATCTCTTTCTTCAATAACTTTATCCGCCGTAACTTTAATTTCTTCAGTCTTTTGTACTTTCAGTTTGAAGTCGGCTAATTTAGCATCTTGTTGAACTAAGCAGTTTTCAAGAGGTTTTAATTTTAGGGTTTCTTTTTCTCGTTCGGCAGGGGGTAAATCTTTGATAGTATTAAGTTTTTCTGTTAATTCTTTGGCAATTTTTGCACGTTCTTTTTGCATCTCTTCTTCTTGAGCGAGAGCGTCGAGATGATGTTTATTAGCTTCCGCCTGATGGATGCTTACGAAAACTATCTAGCTGCTCCTTTTCTGCTTGAATTTGCTCGGGGGTTTTAATAAATGACTTTAGGCGTTCAGGATCAATATCCTTGCCGGCTCTAATATCTTTGAGTAGTTCCTCGAATTTTTCATTTTCTTTTTGTCTTTCCGCCAGATATTTATCAGCAGTTTTTAAAAAAGTCTCGTGCTGTGCGTTAATCCTTTCATGCTCAATATTGAAATTTTCTAATTTTTGTTGAGCGGCGAGCTCTTGAGGGCTTTGCTCTGCCGCTTCTGCCGCTATATTTTGAGCATTTATACCGGAAGAAACTTTTTGCTGGGCACTTTCTTCTTTCGTGCTTATAGAAGCCTGTAAATTGGTAATTTCTTTTATTAAGTCCGGATTATTAGTAGCGGATAAAAGACCGGCTGCCTCGCTGCCTAACCTTGCAAGTTCGGCAGGGTTGGCAGTAGCGGTAAGCTGTGCCTTAATTGCACTTATTGCATTTTTAAGCTGAGCATCATCTTTCTCATCAGCCATTATACATAACCTTATTTATCTTTACAGTACTGATACAATATTTTTGAATTAGCTAGAAGAAATGAGCTTAATAATTTTTTCAGTCTAATTTGTGTAAGAATATATTAATTGCGTTAATGTTTTATGTCAAATTATTATCAATATTCAACCATTTCACTTAACTATTTTTTAACTCGATTGTAAAAAAACAATATTTAGCAATTCAATAGTAAATGTTAACGAATTGAATTTTTTATTTAAAGAGAACTTAGATACTGCTATTGCTGCCTTTTTATCTGAACCGCAAGGGAATATAGCGGCTTTATACAAAGTTTTAGATAGGAGGTTAAGTACTGAACCTGCTTATGTTCACAGGTTGTATGTATTTTTACCGCATGAACAAATAAATCAAAAGAATCAAAAAACTCTTATTTATGTAAAGATTCCGCACTATTTTAACGAGCATGAACGTAGCACTCTAGATACTTATATGCATTTAGTTAAAATATTTTCTGATCAAGCGTAACTTAATTATATAGCGGTCTAAAACCTTATAGGAAAAACTACGCACGTTGCAGCCTCGACCTTCCGGTGCTCAAAGCTGAATATCCGGAGCTTTACGGGCTGTTTCTCAAAGAAACGAATAATAGAGTGTTTAGGTTGTGCTAACACTATTGAAACCTTACAATAATATTCCTTAGTTATTGCCTTACTTTTTTAACGTTAATCTTTAATTTTTTAACCTTTCCTTATTTTTTTTATTTGACTTGTTACCGAGATACTTGTAATTATTTTAATAAATATAAAGGTTAACTTATAATTAATAAATTTAAGCTAAGAGAGTAGGTATGTTTACGCAAGCTAAATTAACAACAACGAAAACGTCAAATGAGCTATTAATAGATTTTTTAGAAAAAAAAGGACTAAAAGAAAAAGCCGATAGTTTAAGAAACGGTGCTACTTCGCTTGATCTTAGAGCTAACCAAATAGGGGATGCAGGGGCTAGAGTACTCGCTGACGCTCTTAAAACTAATTCTTCTATTACTTCGCTTGATCTTAACAGTAACCAAATACGGGATGAAGGAGCTAGAGTACTCGCTGACGCTCTTAAAACTAATTCTTCTGTTACTTCGCTTGATCTTTCCAGTAACTACATAGGGGCTGAAGTGGCTATAGGAGTCGCTGATATCCTTAAAACTAATACTTCTATTACTTCGCTTGATCTTTCCAGTAACTACATAGG
>JAJIYK010000080.1 GCA_020881235.1 Rickettsia endosymbiont of Oxypoda opaca
CAGTATTAGGCTTATTTTAGAGTCTTTTTATGACATTATAGACTGGATTCCGTGGTCGTAGCCACGGAATGACAGAATTTTCACCTCTTTATTTAAACGTTCGTACAGCAGTGGGCTTGACCACGGTATCCAGAAAAAACCTTAATAAAAAGACTAGATGCCGTGATCGAGTCACGGCATGACATCGAACGCTTTGCAACAGCCCGCCTTGACCTGACAAACCCATGCACACAATTTATTAAAGGCTTGTTTGACAAATTTTATTAATATAAATATACTAGCTTGAGTACATATTTATAACTTAATAGTCTGCCTAGTAGCAGTGTATCAAAAATACTTAATTTAGACAAGATAATTATGGCAAAATTTCCTATTACCAATAAAGGCTTTGAAAAATTAGAGCAAGAACTTAAGCATTTAAAACATGTAGAACGTCCGAAGACTACCCAGGATATAGCCACCGCTAGAGAGTTTGGTGATTTGTCGGAAAATGCTGAGTATGATGCCGCTAGGGAAAAGCAAGCTTTTGTTGAAGGACGTATTTTACATTTTGAGGATATAATGGCAAGAGCCGAGATTATTGATATCTCAAAGCTCTCGGGTGATAGTATAAAATTCGGTGCAACGGTTACATTAATTGATGATGAAATCGAAGAAAACGTTACCTATATCATTGTTGGAGAATATGAAGCGGATATAACTAAAAAAAGAATCTCGATAGCTTCACCGCTTGCTAAAGCTTTAATCGGCAAATCGATAGGCGACGTTGTGGAAGTAATAACTCCCAAGGGACTAAAATCTTATGAAGTATTAGAAGTAAAATACGAGGAGCTGGAACTTTAATTAGAAAATTATTAAGGAGTATTATACCTGATGACAAACCTATATGGCTGTATAAAAATTGATTTTAACGACTTAAATACTTATCGAGATAAGTTATCCTTAGAAGAAACCAATAATCTTCATCCAATAACGAATTTGTTAATGCTGAAGTCAGAAATTCAGGTTGGGGGATTAAAAGCATTGCATGATTCTCTAAATTCTTCTACTAAACCTTCTATTGCTGAATTAAAAGAAAAATATACTGAAAAATTATTAAAAGACCTAGAATTACTTACAAAAAGAAAGGATTTTCAAGACGTTAAAAACAAAAAGTTTGAATTCAAAGCAAAATTTTATGAGGAAATCAAAAAACCTGCTACTGAAATATCTTCTGAATTAAAGAATTTTTTAAGCTCTTGTGCTAATCTAATTGATGATACGGGAGGGAAAAATACTCTTGCTACTACAGAAGCAATTTCGGCTAAAATGCTCCTAGAATTTAATAAACCAAATATAACTTCCGAGAATATAGCAGCTAGCTTAGAAAATAGGCTAAATGCTTACAAACAAGCCGTTCAAGGACAAACTACTAAAGATATCGGCGGTACAATCACGGATATAAACGGTAACACAGTTCAAGTTGATCCACGGGCGGAAATTTTATTTAAAGATAAATCAGGTAATACAAGAATTATTAATGCGGAAACCATAAAGAATGAATCATCTTTAACCGGCGAGCAAAAAGATTTTATTACCACTTCGTGGCATCAAGGTACATTTGGAGCCGGTTGGTTTCCTATTAATGCTTTTACTGAGAATTTTGAAAATAAAATGCAGCAACTTTACCCGAACGGTGATCCTGACATGAACAGAGAAAGAGATTTTTTAATGGTTGAAGTAGCGGAAGATAATAAAGTAATAGTTCGGAGTAGATCTAATATGGGTATTTATATTGACACTACTGACCCTATAAATTCCAAAAAATCCGTAGATTATGCTCAAGGGGTTTTAGAAGTAGATATTACTAATTTGAAAGGAAAGGATTTTATTCCCGGTTGTGCTTCAAAGCTGCCTAAAATGAATGTTTATATCTCTGAATTTAATAAAGATATTAGATATGACCTACCGAAAAAATTAAAAATCTCACAAGATGTTACCAATGATAATATAAGACAAACTCTATTTGATGACAAAAAAATCGCTTATATTAATGAAATAATCGCAGGAACTCCTAAAGCCGATGTTGCATTAGAGTCATTATCTCAAATAACCGGTCTTGATGAAAAAACTCTTAACAACTTTCAAGAGCAAGGAATATTAGTAGGGCTTAAGAAAATCGAGCTCCGAGAAATACAAAGCTTACCGGAAGATGCAAAAATCGAATCTTTGGCAGTTAAATGTTTTAAAAACACTAATAAAAATTCCGAAGAGCGTAAAAATTTTGCGAAAGAACAATTAGACAAATACTGTGATAAAAATAATGTCAAGATTTTAGATGATAAAGAAATAAAAAGGTTAAAAACTGGAATAATTTCTATATTAGAACCGATGATTAAAGATGAAAAAGAAAAAGCTACTTTAGAAGCTAATATAGGTGCAGCACTTAGAAAATGTGCTAAAATGGCAAACAAAGAAATGAGCTTCGGACAAAAATGGCGTTCAATTGTAATTGATCCAATAAAACAACTTTTCAAAAAAGATAAGTTAGAAGCAATAATTGATAAGCATCCGGAAATTGTTAAGGCTTTTAAGCAAGCCAGCAATATTGGCGATACTTCCTTATCTCCACAATCTAGTTTAAAAAGCAATAAGAAAGAAAGACCTGAAAGATAGTATTTATTTTTATATGGTACAATTTATAACGATACCGGGATTATCAAATTACCTAGATACTCTAAATTTGATGGAGAAGCATGTTAGCGGCGTAATTAACAATTCCTTAGCGGAAACCGTTTATTTAGCCGAGCATTCGGAAGTTTATACTGCCGGCACTAGTTATCGGCAAAATGAATTACTAAACCCCAATAATATTCCGGTAATTTATACCGGTCGAGGCGGGAAATTTACCTTTCACGGCGAGGGGCAAAGAGTTATCTACCCTATTCTTAATTTAGCATCCCCTAACCGCACTAAAGATTTAAAGTTATATATTAAAATGTTAGAGGAATGGCTAATAAATAGTTTACTGTGTTTAGGAATTAAAGCATATATTATTAGCGATAAAGTAGGGATTTGGGTGAAAGACAAAAATAATGATTTTGCCAAAATTGCGGCAATAGGGGTAAGGGTAAAAAAATGGGTTACTTATCACGGAATAGCTATAAATATCTCAACGGATTTGGACAAATTTACCGGTATCATACCTTGCGGGTTAACTGATTCTTTAGTAACTTCCTTGACTCAAATCGGCGTTAATATTAAAATGAATCAATTTGATAAAATTCTTCAAACAGAATTTAAAAAGGTATTTAATTAATGCGAAAAACTGCATTAGCTATTTTAACAATATGCTTCCTTTGGGTTAGCGGTTTTGCATATTATATATATCTAATAAATTCCTATAAAACTAATAATACCATCACTAATGCCATAATAGTATTTGCCGGAGGCGGGCGGCGAGCAGAAACCGCTATTGCTTTATTAAAAGCCGGCTATGCTCCTATATTATTTATTACCGGTATCTCTTCACAAGATCAATTAAGAAATTTGTTAAAAGAACAGGAAATTAGAGACGAACAGGTAATATATGCACCGAATAATATAATGTCCGAAGAGGATTATGCTAAAAAAGCAACTGATTTTATTGTAGCTAATAATCTTACATCCGTGCGTTTAGTAACTTCTGCTTATAATATGCCGGTAGCTCTAAGAGAATTAACTGCAGCAATTCCTCAAACTCGTCAAGTTTACGTAACGCCACACCCGACTGCTTCGATACCGGGACAATATAAAATATTACTCAAATCCTATAATCAGTATTTAATGAGTCTTTTTTAACTTTGCACGGCGTTGTTGCGTGGTTCATAATTTACCGTATTATGGTTATTACAAGTATGGTGTCATACCGTGGCTTGACCACGGTATCCAGAAAAATCTTAATAAAAAGACTGGATGCCGTGGTCAAGCCACGGCATGACACCGAACGCTTTGCAAAAATTCGATCCATACAACAACGCTGGTCAAACCACGGTATGACATACGGTGCTTTTTTAGAGCCACGCAACAACGCTACTTTGCTCTTTCAGTTACAATAATTGAATGTATCTTTTCCACAGTAACATCAAAATCATCATTAGTTATTATATAATCATATTCTTTTGCATGTTCTATTTCGCTCGCTGCCGATTGCATTCGTAATTTTATGACGTCTTCATTGTCTGCGGCTCTATTTCTCAAACGCTGTTCTAGAACTTCAAGACTAGGCGGAAGAATAAAAATCGATATTACGTTACTTGCAGCTTGCTTAATACTTCTTGCACCCTGCCAATCAATATCAAATAAGACATCTAAACCTTGATCTAGTAAGTCATCAACATATTTTTTTAAAGTGCCGTAATAATTATCGTAAATTTTAGCATATTCTAAAAACATATTTTGTTTTATTAATTCTTCAAATTCCGGTTTAGTTTTGAAATAATAACTTATCCCTTCAATCTCCTTAGGTCTTGGGGTTCTAGTGGTTGCCGAAATAGATAATCGTAAATTATCATCAATTTTTAGTAACGCTCTAGTTAAGCTGGACTTACCGGCACCGGAGGGTGAGGATAAAATTATAATAAGTCCTTTTGTAATAAGCCCTTTACTTATTATAGATAGTGTCATATTTGTTATTTTATACTTAATACACTATAACTATAATGATTTCAGACAAAAAAACAATTATAATTACCGGCTCTTCTAGCGGTCTTGGCAAGGCTTTAGCTACTAAGTACGCTGCTAAGGATACTCGGCTTTTTTTATTCGGTAGGAATAAAGAACGACTTGAAGAAGTAGCCTCTATTTGCAAAAACTATCAAGCAGAAGTAATATCAATTATTTGCGATGTGAGAGATAAAGAACAAATAGCTATTCATTTAGCGGAAATTATTAAAAATAATAAAATCGATATTTTAATTAATTCGGCAGGCGTATCAGCCGGTACATTAGATAAGCCCGAAACTTCGCAGCAAATAGAAGAAATATTTGCTACTAACTTAAACGGCAGTTTAAATTTTATCTTGCCTTGTATGCAGCAAATGATTAAAAATAAAAGCGGCACGATAGTTATGATAAGCTCAATGGCGGGCATGCTAGGACTCTCAAGTGCTCCCTCATACTCCGCTAGCAAAGCGGCTATTAAAATATTCGGTGATGCTTTGAGAGGATATCTTTCGCAATTTAACGTGCAAGTTTGTGTCGTAATACCGGGATATATTGATACGCCGATGACGCAAGTTAATAAATTCCCGATGCCTTTTAAAATCTCGGCAAATACAGCTGCACAAATTATAATAAACGGCATCAATGCACAAAAGGGTTTAATAATATTTCCTAAATTGACCTACTTCACGTTAAAATTACTCAATTTATTACCTTATCAACTACTTGATTATATTAATTCTAAACTACCCGGCAAACCCGGCTTTGATGAGTAATCTTTATTTTACTAAACGAAATAAAATTATTATTTTCTAGCAGTAGTATTATTAGTAAAAATCGAATAGTATTTAAATAAATGTTAAAGAGGTTTGATTATGGAAATAAACATTATAAAAACAGAAAAAGAATATCAAAATATCTTAAAAGAAATAGATAATTTACTAGATGTTGAGGAGAATTCTGTAGCTGCAGAGAAATTGGAAATATTATCATTATTAATAGAAGACTATGAAAACAAGCATTATAAAATAGCTTAAAATAAACAATATATTATGACTGATTCTAAAATTGAAGATATCGATTTTGCCGATGCTTTATCGGAGCGTTACCTTGCTTATGCATTATCAACGATTATGTCTAGGTCGTTACCTGATGTGCGTGATGGGCTAAAGCCCGTGCATCGTCGGTTATTATATGCCATGTTGCAACTAAAGTTAGAGCCGAATTCCGCTTATAAAAAATGTGCAAGAGTGGTCGGCGACGTAATCGGTAAATACCACCCGCACGGTGACGTAGCGGTATATGATACGTTAGTACGCCTTGCTCAACATTTTTCTCTTCGTTATCCGTTAATTGACGGGCAAGGAAATTTCGGTTCAGTCGACGGCGATAATGCGGCGGCAATGCGTTATACCGAATCACGTATGACTGCAATTTGTACACTTTTAATGGAGGATATCGATAAAGAAACTGTTGATTTCCGCCTTACTTATGATGATTCCGATTATGAACCGGTAATAATGCCTGCTAGTTTTCCAAATTTGCTAGCTAACGGCTCGGAAGGCATAGCGGTAGGCATGGCAACCAGTATTCCTCCCCATAATTTACATGAGTTATGCGATGCCTTGCTCTATTTAATTGATCATCCTGAAGCTAGCATTTCTAATATAATGAATTTTGTTAAAGGACCGGATTTCCCGACAGGCGGCATAATTATTGATAAAGCCGAGGTAATTAATCAAGCTTATATGACCGGACGGGGTAGTTTAAGAGTCAGGGCTAGATGGGAAAAAGAAGAGCTATCTTACGGTGCTTATCAAATCATAGTTACGGAAATACCTTATCAAATCCAAAAATCAAGGCTTATCGAGCAAATAGCCATGTTATTAAAGGATAAAAGAATTCCGCTAGTCGGCAATATTCGTGATGAATCAACGGACATTATAAGGTTGGTTATCGAACCGCGTGATCGCAATTGCGATCCGCAAATAGTCATGGAGTCACTTTTTAAATTAACGACTTTAGAAAGCCGAATCCAAATTAATATGAATGTGATCGGTAGTAATAATGTGCCGAGAGTTATGAATATCTTGGAAATATTGCAAGAATTCTTAAGTCATCGTCAAAATATCGTTACCCGCAAGTCAACTTATCTTTTAAATAAAATAAAGCATCGTCTAGAGATATTAGAGGGGCTACGAATAGCCTATTTAAATCTCGATGAAATTATCAAAATCATTCGGGAAGAAGACGAGCCGAAAGAAATTATGATAGAGCGGTTTAAATTAACCGAAATCCAAGTAGAGGCGATACTTAATACAAGGCTTCGCTCTTTACGCAAACTTGAAGAGCAAGAAATTATTAATGAATATAATAAGCTACAGAAAGAACAAGCAGTATTAGAAGAAATATTACGTAATCCAAAAGAATTATGGAAAATCGTTAAGAAAGAAGTAAAGGCGGTACAAACTAAATTCGGTTTAAATACTCTGCTTGGTGCACGACGCACTAGCTTTGATGAAGTTAATGTTACCGCTCAAATAGTTGATATATCGGCTTTTGTAACTAAAGAACCGATTACGATTTTATGCTCAAAAATGGGTTGGGTACGTTCTTTAAGAGGTCATAATAACGATTTATCAAATATTAAATATAAAGAAGGCGATGAAGAGAAATTTATTTTAGAAGCCTATACGACTGATAAAATTCTGATAGTCACTTCGGAAGGTAAATTTTTTACTATTCTAGCCGATAATATTTTTAAAGGCAAAGGTAACGGTGAATCTATTAAATTATTGGTGGATATCGGCAATAACGAGATCACTAATATACTCGTTCATAAACCCGATCAACTTTTATTGCTAGCAAGCGATAACGGTAAAGGTTTTATTGTTAACTCAAACGAAGTAATGGCACAAACTAAAGGCGGCAAGCAAATTATGCAAATGCCTGCGGGCTATTCTTGCATCGCTTGTTTAGAAGCTAATGGAGATAGTGTTGCCTGCATCGGTGAAAGTCGAAAATTGTTAGTGTTTAACATAGATGAAATACCGGAGATGAAGAAGGGACAGGGGGTAATATTTCAGAAATTTAAAAATGCTAAACTTACCGATATTAAAATATTCAATAAAGCAGATGGCTTAAGCTGGAACATAGGCGGTAAAATCAGGCTTGAGAAAAATATTACGGCATTTTTGGCTAAAAGAGGCACTGCCGGCAAAATC
Source organism: Rickettsia endosymbiont of Oxypoda opaca (assembly GCA_020881235.1). Classification (GTDB taxonomy): domain Bacteria; phylum Pseudomonadota; class Alphaproteobacteria; order Rickettsiales; family Rickettsiaceae; genus Rickettsia. Next base: position 7,905 of record JAJIYK010000080.1, read on the forward strand.
CCACCGAATGGCTTTCCGAAAAATAATAAATTTTCGTGATTAATGTCAGTTAATAGTATTGTTGCATAGTTCGATAAAGCAAAAGTATGTCATTCCCGCACAGGCATGGCGTTGTTGCATGGTTCGAATTTTTGCAAAGCGTACGATGTCATTCTAGTTCCTTGATCACGGCATCCAGTCTTTTTATTAAGGTTTTTTCTGGATACCGTGGTCAAGCCACGGTATGACACCATACTTGTAATAACCATAATATGGTAATTATGAGCCAACAACGCCTCAGTTAATTGCCGCTATACAAACAAATTTCGCTTGCTTTGCTTGTTCAATAGATTCTTTTATTCGATTGGCATTAATTGGATTGGATAACAAATATAACGTTTCTTGAGTAGATTCGTATTCTTCTTCTGTTAAAAGAATTATGTTTTTATGATTCTTTCTTTTTATAAGATAAGCAATATGATCGTACTCTACGGTATTAAGTATAGAACTCAAATTTTTTCTAAGAGAGGTACAACTAATGGATTTCATAAAATTTTACTTAATGTACATATAACATGTACACGTTAACTCAAATTTTATTAATTTACAAGTAAATTTTTGTTTAAGTATTAATAGTAATATTGAGAAAAATGTTATAAACTCATTAAAAAACTATCAATAAATAATAGGTGTGAACATGAACATAATAAAAGCTTTAGAAACAATTTTAGCCGATAGTTACGCTCTATATTTCAAAACCCAAAATTATCATTGGAATGTGGAAGGCTCGGAATTTAGAAGCCTGCATTTATTGTTTGAAGAACAGTATGAAGATTTAGCGGAAGGCATAGACGAGCTTGCCGAAAGAATCCGTACACTTAAGTCCAAAGTATCGCCTTTATCTGATTTAATGAAACATACTTCTATTAAAGAGCCGAATATAAATTCTAACTCAACTGCAATGCTTAAAGATTTAGTTCATGATCAAGAAATTATCATTGCTACGCTTTATAAAGGTGTTAAAATTTCTCAAGAAGAAGGTGACGAGGGAACTGCCGACATGATTATCGGGCGTATTAAAGTTCATGAAAAAAATAAATGGATGCTGAGTAGTAGTTTGTAAAGGAGTAGTGTTGTTGGGGGGCTCGAGAAATCAGTGTGTCATGCCGTGACTTGATCACGGCATCCAGGAAAATAAAGCCATTAGGCTTATTTTAGAGTCTTTTTATGACATTATAGACTGGATTCCGTGGTCGTAGCCACGGAATGACAGAATTTTTACCTCTTTATTTAAACGTCCGTACGCTAATACGCTACCTTCTCACAATGACGTCCTCGAATTAACTACACAACCAAATAACAAACCTTCACATGAAAACAAACCCCTCTACTAAAACATCACTCAATAAAGTTATTGGGGCTTTTTTAGGTACTATCATTGAATATTACGATTATAGCTTATACGGTTTTTCTGCTGGCATCATTGCCGATAAATTTTTTCAAGCTACGGATCATTTAACGAGCTTAATAAATGTTTTTGCCGTTTATGCGGTTGCCTATTTATCAAAGCCTATCGGTGCACTTCTTTTCGGGCGAATAGGAGATTTATACGGTCGTAAGGTAGCATTAAGCATTACTATTATCGGTATTGTAATTCCAACCGCAATAATCGGTTTATTACCCGAATATTCTTCAATCGGTGTTTGGAGTACGATAATTTTAGTTTTATGTCGCTTTATGCAAGGTATCTTTATCGCCGGCGAATATGACGGTGTGGCAATTTACGTTATTGAACATTTAGGTCCTAAATTCCAATTTACCGCTTCAGCTATAACTAGATGCACCGGCGTTATCGGTTTATTAATCGGGATCGGCACAACTAATTTTTTTAACGCTCATATTTTTCCCGATTGGGGTTGGCGTATTCCGTTTTTATTAAGTTTACCTCTTGCTTTGGTAACTATCTATTACCGCCAAAAATTCGACGAAACACCTGAATTTATAGAAACTAAAAACAAGCAATTAGTTACCGAAAAATTTACTTACTTAATCAAAAAACAATGGCAAGTTATTTTAATGCTAATATTTTTAGCGGGAGGCTTTGGGGTAACATACCAAATATCTATTATTTTTATGAAGCAATATTTACCGATGGTGCTACCTCAGACCACTTTTATTATTAGTAGTTTCTCGGTATTAATAGTAATGTGCTTTGCAGTGTTTATGCCGATTGCCGGCTTGATAGCCGATCGCTTGGGTGCTATGATAGTGGTAAAAATTGCTCTTCTAGGTACGATTATGGCGAGTAGTTTTTTTATTGTTGCGGTTTATTACCAAATGACTAATTTAGGACTCGCCGCCTGCCTAATGCTTGCTGCTTCCGTTGCTCCCTTTAATGCTCTTGCTCACAGCGTCGTTATTCAAGCTTTGCCGGTTAAAGAGCGTTACCGTGTAATAAGTTTCGGTCATACTATCGGCTCAATGCTAATGTCCGGCACCGCTAATTATATCTGTTTATTATCGATGAAATCGTTTAATTTTAATCTATTTCCTATTTTATATCTTTGCAGCTTTGCTATTTTAGCTTATTTTATGGTAGTATTATTTAATCTTAACTATCAAAAAAATAATAAATAATGCAATCAAATACACTAATGGAAAGGATATACATTACTTTATGCACTCTATTCACAGTATTATTAATAATCGGCAATTGCATATATCAAAAATTTGTATATTTACCTATTCTACCTTTTCATACATTTGAATTATCGGTGGGGGCAATTTTCTATCCGCTAACATTTCTAATAACCAATTTAATCGCTGAATTTTACGGTAAAGCAAAAGCAAAATTTTGTATTAGACTTGCATTAACGATGAGTATTTTGGTAGCTTTAATTTTAATGCTAATGAATAAGTTAGATGCAACTAGTTGGTCAAAGCTCGATAACCATCTATTTAATAAAGTATTTGGCATGTATAGTGTTTCATTAATCGGGTCGTTGATAGCAAATTACACCGCCCAACTTATCGATATTAATCTTTATTTATTAATTCGCAAACTTACCGGTGATAAATATCTTTTTTTAAGAAGTTTAAGCTCTACAATATCATTATTTATTGATACAGTAATTGCGGTTACATTCATTACCATCTCCGGAGATATAATACCTTATTCACAAATGCTGCCCTTGGTATTTAATAGCTACTTATTTAAATTATTTTTTGTAATCGTCACTATCCCGTTATTTTACCTGCTCGTTTATTTGATAAGAAGATTAAACAAGGAGAAAAAGCAGCCTTTAACTGATTTAGTTAAAGGCTTGCATAGTTAATTTATTACAAAATAGAGCAAGAGAAGGTACTATTACAACAACCAACTTTCTCAACCTGTTCAGCCGGTTCTTCAGCAACGTTAGTATCCTGATCATTAGGGTTATTAGAATTGGAACCGGAAGGTGAAGAAACAGAAAGTGCACTCTGCAAAAGATTTGCCGTTGTCTCTTGCCTTGCTATAACAGTCGAGGCGTTTTTATGAAACTCTGCCTTACTACTTGCGTATTCTTTCTTCAGCTTTTCAAATTCTTCTAACATTTGTTCTGGTGTTTTGTCCATTATATTGCTCCTTTTGTTTTATAGTTAAATTATATTTATATTACGATATAGAACAACCATTTGATTTTTTAGACCTATCGATTGCCTTATCCAGATTAGCTCCTTTTGCTTTTTGTATTGCTATAACTTCCTTGGTGTTTTCATCAAACTTCTTCTTATTAGCTGCTTGTTTAACCTTTTGCTGTGCGAGCCTTTCTCTAATTTTTCTATGTCTATTTCACCTTTATTACCTAGTCCCCTTTCCGTACATTACCTTTGTGGTTTAGTTATATTGTATTCATCTCTTTTTTTCAGTATTTTTAGAATTATTCTTAGTAGGGGTAAGAGTAGGAGATAAATCACCTACATTACACTTCTCTTCTCCGGCTTGTATTTTTATTTGGTCTTTCATCTTATTTGCTACTTGCGTCATTTCTTTACTTCTAATTTGCAATAACACTTCACTATGAGCTTCAATATCCTTAACTTTTCCATTATTTACAATTGCTTCTTCTTGATTCTTAAATATTTCATACTTCTTTTTTAGTTCTATTTTTCTTTCAGGGTCTTTTATTGCTTCTATTCTTTTCTTTAAATCTTTTGTTTTTTGTTGGTTAGCTTTATTGGCAGATTCAATCTCCTCCATTTGCTTTTTCTCATTATTTACTTCCTTTATGAGTGAAGTATTTAACGCTTCTTTATAATTTTTTATAGTATTTTGCAATTTTTTAGCTTCTTCTAACGTTAAACCCGGTTTTTCAAATTGTTTTTCTAATTTTTTAATTGCTTCCTCTATAACTTTTGCTTTGTGTTGAAACTGTTTATGCCTCTCATTTACCTCTTTATAATCTTCTTCTAGTTTCTTATAGGCTTTATGTTCTTTTTCTACTATCTCAAGAGATAGAATTAGTTTATCTAGCTTATCGCTTAATAATTCAGGATTTTCTTCATTTATTGCTGAATCTAATTCCTTACTTTTTTTTTCTAGTATACTACAGACTTCCTTAGAAGATTCTTTAAAATTATTTTTACTTTTTTTCCAATTAGAACGTAATATACTCAACTCAGCAATTCTTCTTTCTATTTCTTGTCTCTGCTGTATCAGCTCTTGTAGCCTTTTTGCTTCTAAGAGTTGCTCCTCTTGATCTTGGATTTTGTCGATATCTTTATCTACTTCAAAGCTTTTAACTTTAGTTTCAACTGCTTTTTCAAGTCCCGATACATCAACTGTTATACCGAACGCTGCAGCTTCATTAGCCAGACTTTTTATATCTCCTAAAAGATAATCAGCTTGTATTCGAGAATATACATTTTCCAACTCTGCTTTTAATTTGTTTAATTTTTCCTTTATAATCTCGTTTATACCTAGCATAATAATTACCATCTTTTAGTTGATAAATACGTTAACAAAACTTAATATAGCAGTCAAGAAATATTAAGATATTTTAGTAAAATATTATTTCTAAATTTCCAACCACTCATTTAATAACAAATCTCGCTTCTGCTTACACAAACTTAATTGCTGTGTTATTAGATTATACTTAGCAGGATCGGCTAAATATAAATTGCTATCATAAAGTTCCGTCTCTAAATTTTTAATTTGTAATTCTAATTTTTCTATTTCTAGCGGCAAAGTTTCAAGTAAACGTTGATATTTATAAGATAGTTTTTTATTTTGAGGCTCTTTGTAAGAAGGAGAGGAGGAAGGGGAAAGGGGTTTTGTAAGTTTTTTTGTAGAAGGCACACTTGAAAAATATTGTTTATAATCCTCATAACCTCCTGTTAAATCAATAATTTTTCCTTGCGTAAAAACTAAAGTCCTAGTAGCTAATTTATCTAAAAAATCGCGATCATGGCTAACAACTATTAATGTTCCGGAATAATCGGCAAGTATATCTAACAAAATTTCCAAACTATCCATATCAAGGTCATTAGTCGGCTCATCTAAAATAAGTAAATTCCCTGGGTTGATTAAAATTCTGGCAAGTAATAATCTATTTGCTTCACCGCCTGATAAAATAGAGGTTTTAGCCTTAAGTAGCTTCGGATCAAACATAAATTGTTTTAGATAACCGGCTACATGCATAGTTTTACCCGGTAAAAATACCTGATCACCGCCGGTAGGGCATAAAGTTTGTTGCAAAGTATGATTAGGATTTAGTTTTTCTCGATGTTGATCAAAATAGGATATATCTAAGTTACCGCCATATATCACTTTACCGGTCTCGGGCGATAATTGCTTAGTGAGTAATTTGATGAACGTTGATTTTCCTGAGCCGTTTGCACCGATTACTCCTATTTTCTCGCCTTTTTTCACTCGAAAACTAAAATTATCGATAAGCTTATTTCCGCTATAACCAAAGGAAACACTATCTACTTCTATAATAAATTTGCTTTTAGCAATATTTTCCGCAAGCTCTGCTTGGACTTTTTGCTTCGATCTAAATAATTTTTCGGCATGTTCCCTGGTTATTTCTCTTAAAGCTCTAAGCTCGCCGAGTCTCTTTTGATTTCGTTTGCGTCTAGCCGTAACTCCGGCATTTAACCAATCATTTTCTTGCTCTAATTTTTTACTCATGTTACGCAGTGAAGGTTGCAAGAAGTGTAAAATTAATATAAGAAATGAGGAGATAAACAATAATCACGGAAATAAGAATTGAAAGAAAAATTACTTGATATTTATACAG
>JAJIYK010000081.1 GCA_020881235.1 Rickettsia endosymbiont of Oxypoda opaca
ACCACGGAATCCAGTCTATAATGTCATAAAAAGACTCTAAAATAAGCCTAATACTGCTTTATTTTTCTGGATGCCGTGATCAAGTCACGGCATGACACAGCCTTTTCTTTAACGTTCGTACAACACAGGGCTTGACCACGGCATGACACCGTACTTGTAATAACTATAGGTAAATTATGATCCATGCAACAATGCCCTTACTCAGTAAGAATTATTTAGCATTTGCTGGGATAAGATTAAGACCTGTAACCTTGGTAGTTTTTGCATTATCCAATAAAATATTTTCAATAAAAGCTTTACTAAAATCGGCATTTGTTAAATCAGTATTACTAAAATTCGTTTGATAAATCTTTGCTGACTCTAATACACTATTAGTTAATATCGAGCCGGAAAAATTTGTTTTATTAAGTGTTGCCATAGTAAAATCAGTATTTTCTAAAATAGAATCTTTGATTACGGCATTTGATAAATTTGCATTTTTAAAGATTGAGCCGGAAAAATCTGTTTTATCAAATGTTACATTACTAAAATCAAGGCTTTGAAAATTCATATTCGTTAAGTCGTTGATTTTTTGCAAGTCCTTAACTGAGCTTATTATTATTCCTGTCTGGAATTTATTAAAATCATTACTATTTAAAATAATATTTTTAGTGAATAGAGCATTCACAAAGCTAGAATTTACATAAGCCGTATTATTTATTTGCGAATTTGTAATAGGGGAAGTATCGAATACCGTATTTGTTAGAGTGGAATTAATTAAAGCTATTTGCGATAAGTTGCTTAGAGCAAACTTAACCTCCAAAAAGTTAACATTTTGAATTAAAGCTTTAGCAAAATTGACTTTAGTAAATTGACTATTTGAAATATTCGAGTTTATTATTCCACTATTGGTTAAGTCACTGCTAATAAACGCTAACTGCTTGATCTCATTATTATTAAAAAATGTATTAATATAAGTAGAATTTTCCGAGGTAATATTTGTCATTTGTATTTTATTAAATTTGGCAAAATTAACATTACTATTTTTTATTGATAAATTATTTAATTTGTTATCATTAAAATTTGTATTATTTAGCAAACCATTTTCAACCCTTAATTGGTCGAAAACAGAACTAGTAAAAGCTGCATCTTGAAAATCACACCCGACAATATTAACATTTTTAAAAATAGTAGATTGAAATGAAGAAAATGAAAATATGGAGTTATTAGCTTGAATATCATTAAAACTTGCTTCATTAAAAATGCTTTGAGTAAAATTTGAATCTTTAATAACTAGCGAATTTAACTTAGCTTTACTTAAGTCGACCGATTCAAAATAATTATTACTTAGATTGCTATTACTTGCCGATATTCCCTGTAAATCGGCACCGTAAAAAATAGAGTTTAATATTGTCGTATTTTTAAACCTACTATCTCTAAGGCTAGCTTTTTGAAAGTTAACATTTTCTATATTATCATTATTCCAAAGCGAGGAAGCAAATTTTGTATTTTCAAAATTTACATTTTTAATGTGGGTTTTATTAAATGCAGTATCGGTAAAATTTGCTTGGATAAAATTTGTATCTATTAATGTTGTTCCTTCAAAAATAGAACCTTGAAAATCAGAGTTATAAGCAGACACATTTTGTATTACCGAATTTGAGAAATCGCTTTCTTGTACTATCCCATTTGTTAAAATTGCTTGTTGTAAATTTGTACCGGAAAAATCAACACGTAATATTTCACAAAAACTTAAATCTATTCCCGATAAATCTTCGTTAGTTAGTTTTACGCCAATTAATTTCAATCCCCTTAAATTTGAACCGAATTTATCTTTAATATTAACTTTAAGTTTTTTAGCATTTTGGGCAGCTATATAATTTTTAATTACTAGACTTTGCTTATCAGTCAGCAAACCATTTGCATCACGAGTCGGTTCTGAACAACCGACTAAAAATAAGATAATTACTGCACATAATATATTGCCCATATTTAAGTTTTTAAGCATTTCCTTCCTCATATTCTTCATCATTTAGTCTATTTAGAGGAACATGTAAACTTAATAATTTTAATTTACGATGTAGTGCCGAGCGTTCCATCCCTACAAAGGATGAAGTTTTAGAAATATTATTATTAAAACGACTCATTTGAGCCGATAAATATTGCCGTTCAAAAACTTCTCTAGCTTCTCTAAGCGGCATAGATAACATATCAAAGCTATCTTCTAATTTAGTAAGGTTAGCACTATTCGTTAAAATCTCGGAGGGTATCATATAAGGCTTGATCACTTCATTATTGCCGGATGTTAACGGATTCATAATTAAAGTCCATTCAACTACGTTACGTAACTGTCTAATATTACCAGGCCACTCGTAAGATTGTAGAGCGGCGATAGTTTCATCGGCAAAATTACGCTCTTTTAATCCTGAAAATTTAGAAAGCTGCTTTACAAAATACTTCACTAACAGAGGTATATCTTCTTTCCGTTCATATAATGAAGGTACTTTTAAAGAAGCAACGTTAAAACGATAATAAAGATCTTCTAAAAATTTACCGTTATTTACTTCTTCTTGCATATTTTTAGAAGTACCGGTTATTATTTTTATATCAAGTTTGATATTTTTCCCGCAAGGTTTTTTTATTGATTGGTCTTTTAAAAATTTAAGAAATTTTATTTGGATAGGTATAGGGATGTTACTAACTTCATCAATATATAACGTACCGTTATTAGCAAATTCCAGTAAGGTGGGACGTTTATTACCGTTTTCTACTTTATCTACTTCCCCGAATAATTCTTGATGAATCTTCTCAGTACTCATACACATCGGGCTAAAAATAATGAAAGGATTATTTACTCGCTTAGACTTTTTATGAATTAATCTTGCAGCAAGTTCCTTACCGCTACCGACTTTACCGTGAATCATAATACGGCTAGTAGCAAAAGCTGCTTTTTCAATTTCTATTTTATGTTTTACACTAACGGAAGATTCGCCTATCAGTTCGGTTTTATCTATAACTTTTGATTTAAGGTCAATATTCTCACGCTTTAATTTTGTTACTTCGCATGCTCTTTTAAGTAAAATAACTAGCTTATCATTACTAAACGGCTTTTCTATATAATCATAGGCACCCATTTTTATAGCATTTACCGCAGTTTCAATTGTACCGTGTCCGCTAATTATTATTACCGGCATTAACGGATAACGTTTTTTTATTATCTCTAAAATTCCGAGTCCGTCAATTTCACTCCCCTGAAGCCAAATATCTAGAATAACTGCCGATACGGGCTTTTCGGCAAGTATTCTCAAAGCCTGTGTACTATTAGCTGCCACTTTAGGATTAAATCCCTCATCTTTTAAAATTGCAGCAACTATATTTCTTATATCTTCTTCATCATCTACTACAAGAACATCTATTAGCGACATTGGTTTACCTTAAAATATTAATGCAAGTATATACGTTAGTGCTGAATATAAAAGAAATCAATAGTTTTTTATAACATTTTTGTCACAATATATATTTAGGGTAGATTATGAGGGAAAAAGTGATGGAATTATAGCTTGTTTGAGGCGGTGTTGCGTGGATACCTGCAACGTCATTGCGAGCGGCTGAAAGGAGCGTGGCAATCTAGAAAATAAAAAATCTCATAGCATTTTTTGCTGTTTTTTTTCCTAGATTGCCACGTGGGCACTACGTCCCTCCTCGCAATGACGGAGTTTTTTGTAATAATTCCGATCCACGCAACAACGCAAAAAGACGCCTCGCCATGACGATTCTAGGAGCCAAGCAACAATACCGACTTGACCCAGTACTGTATGAACGTTAAGGAAAAGGCTGTGTCATACCGTGGCTTGACCCTCTAGTGTACGAACGTTGAAAAAAAGCTGTGTCATGCCGTGACTTGATCACGGCATCCAGAAAAATAAAGCCCTCTTAGACTTATTTTAGAATCTTTTTATGATATTATACGCTGGATTCCGTGGTCGTAGCCACGGAATGACAGAATTTTTACCTCTTTATTTAAACGTTCGTACAGTAGTGGGCTTGACCACGGTACCCAGAAAAAACCTTAATAAAAAGACAA
>JAJIYK010000082.1 GCA_020881235.1 Rickettsia endosymbiont of Oxypoda opaca
AGTGGTTACATCTTTTTTCATCTCAAACTCCTTCTGTGTTAATAATTTTTTATCTGTATTTTTAAAATATTGTTTTTTTAATACTTATTTTTCAAATTATCATTTCTTTAGTTTGACACAGTTTGTTGAACACTCCCTATTCCTATTCTTTGGTCTATTGTGGCTAGCAAGCTGTCCACTACGGCACACCACATTATATAATTTATGCTCTCTTATTTTCTTTATAATGTTTAGTATATTTATCTAATAAAGCCCTAATCATTTTTTGATAAGGCACATGTGAAATAGATGCTTGAGATTTAAAAAATTCTACACTTTCTTTGCTTAAAGAAATCGTTACCTTTACTGAATCATCTTTTAGCAACAAATCCTTAGGAACCGGCAAAAAATCCTTTACTATTTTTACTTCCCCTATCTCGCCACTAGTATATTTTATTTTCTTGCTCATAAATCCTCTTACCTTTACGCCAATATCCTGCTCCAAAAATTCTTATACAATTATTCCTAAATATAAAACGGACTGTTAAAATATTACCATCAACTTTACCTAAACAAAAATATCTTTCTTCAGTAATACTATGATCTATATCTTTTAAAATTATCCTATTTATATCTAAAAATGCTTTTTGAGCTTCATAAAAATTTACTTTATGCTTTTCGATATTAATTTTGTTTTTCTCTTCGTCCCATTCAAAAGAAGAATGCATATTTATAATAACCTATTTTATACTAGATGTACATATGTTTATATGGGTAACAAAACATTTTTTTAAGAATAAATTTTTAGCAGAAAGCTAAAGAGTTATTTAAGTAAAAAGGCTTGACGAAAGCCTGAATCAAGGCTAATCTGTACTCGTTTAAGGTTCGCAACACATACGACACGGGGAGCCATTCACGCTAATTTTAGTAAATAGCAGGTGAGCGTTATCCATTAAAGGGTCTACAATTTGTTTCATCGCACTTTTTTTATAATATTTTCTAGCACAAATTGGTAAGCTTCTTCAAAATCCCAATTAAGTTGAGGGGGTAGTAATGCATGCATATCAATATGAAAATCCGGATGGCTTCTTTTTAGATTTAAGTTTTTCAAAAATTCTGCACCTGAGATAAGTATACCGTCACTCGCACAGTATTTGCTAAAAATATTAAGCATATCATCTATATTAATTAAGCCTTGTTTAGTAACATACCACAAATCAAACAAATCACGCCCTTTTCTACGCTGATATAGAGCACGTAATTTCGTTGCCATTAACTCATCAATTTCATATGTAGTAATCTTTGAAGAACCTTGAAACCATTCTGAATTAACAGAAAATTCTACAATTTTAAAAGGAAGAACTTGAAAATGTTCGGTAGTATTAATTTCAATTTTTAGCTTTCCAGGAATTTTGTTTATAGATTCATACTTATAAATTAATTTTGCACTACGCTGAGTTATTTTCCAAACTGGCTCACCTAACCAAGGATTTAAACTTTTTCTAATAGCCTCAATAGTTTGTCCTATAGCTTCTACTCTTTTTTGAACAAAATCAATATCTTCGCTATACCTCGCACTTGGCTTTATAAAGAGCTTATTAAGTGCAGTCCCACCTCTGAACACAAGGGAATCTTGTATATAAGGATTATTGTATAAATCAACCAAAGTTCTACTGATAATTAGGTCTTGTTCTATTTGTGCTAGCGTTTGCCATTGTGCATGTTCACGCCAGCTTTCTATAAAATTTTCTGGAATCATAAATCACTTTCAAAATCGGAATTTTCAATAATTTTCCATTTCTTAGACCTAGCAGCACCAGTTTTAGGCATATTTGGTACAAGAGAAATATAAGGTCTTTTTATGTTTTTTAAATATGACTCAAGTAACGTTAGCAAATTATTTTTTTTACTTGCATCCATAATCTCAATTTGTTCTACAACATATCCAATCCGCTGAATTTGGCATAACTCATTCGTATTTTCAGCAAGAGTAATAAGTTTACTTACGTTAATATTTTCTACTAGCTCAGATAATATGGTTGCTATATGACTTATACCACCAACACGTTTTGGATATTTAAATAAATCGATTGCCACTAATTCTGGGGTAGCTACTTTAAGATATCCCGTACTAACTACAAAACCTTGAGTTGGTAGATTAGCTAAAGAAGCTTTATAGACCAATTCTATAATAATCCTGCCAAACTTTAAGGAATGTTTTATTCGTTTATTACTGATCACTTGAAATCTAGCAGATTTTTGATGAGCAGCTCCAAAATAGGCTGCGGCGCTAAGTAACCCTACATAATACTCAGCTCCTAAATATCTCATAATAATTGGTACAAGCTCTTCAGCCGGAATAGAACCATATGACCTATTTTCAGGAGGTACAATAACGTACAATCCGCTTAGAGGACTGATAAGCTTGCCATCTTTTTTAAGACGATATAACCCCGCTTTAGCAGCATTGCCTGAAATGTTAAGCTCTTTTCTAATTTCTTCTGAAGTAAAATATCTTTTTCCAAAAGACCTCAAATTTTCAACATATTCATAGTACATGTTACGACCTAAAAGTATTATATTTCATCACTTATAGGACATAATAAGTTTATCCTTAAAACTAGTCAAGATACAATATAATATGACTTTAAATTTTTATAAAATTTCATGCTTTATTAACTAAGTAAAGTGGTTTTCACTGGGAAATAGAAAATGTTAACAAAAAGCGGAGTTATTTAAGTAAATAGGCTTGACGAAAGCCTGAATCAAGGCTAATCTATACTCGTTTAAGGTTTGCAACACGTACGACACGGGAGCCAGCTATTGCGTTCTGCAAGCTCTAAATCATAATGAGACTGCAAATTAATCCATAATTGGGCTGAAGTTTGAAAATATTTACCTAATCTCAGTGCCATATCAGCGGTAATTGATCTTCTGCCATGCACTATAGCATGAACACGGCTAGGCGGTACGTCAATATCACGAGCTAATTGATTCTGACTTATGTGTAATGGTTTCATAAATTCTTCTTCTAATACCTCACCAGGTGTTACAAGATCGAGTAATTGGTTCAATAATCTCCTTAATGATAATCAACAATTTCAACATTATGAGCATTTCCATCATGCCAAGTAAAACATATACGCCATTGATCGTTAATACGAATACTATGTTGAGTTGCTCTGTCTGCTTTTAGTAACTCAAGTTTATTGCCCGGTGGAGAACGTAAATCATTAACGTTATTAGCTGCATTTAATAATTTGAGCTTTCTTTGTACTTGATGAGAGATTGAATTAAAACGTTTTATAAATTGGTTATAAAATAGCTTTTCAGTATCAGAACAAGCAAAAGATGCAACCATATTATAATAGTTTTAGTATTGCTTTAATAGTATTAACAAAAATATAATGCATCAAATTTTATGGCATTTCAAGAAGATTTTAGCGTTGTTACACGGATAGAGAAATTAATAAAAATCCGTCACAATGGCGAAGCCACGAAGTGGCTGTGGTCAGTAAGTATAAATAAATTTTTATACTAAACTTACCACCTATATAAATTTTTTGGTATTCTAATTAAATCCCTTATATATTTGCCTAGATGGTCACGGCGTCAAGGGACGCCTCGCCATGACGATTTTGGGAGTCATGCAACAATGCCCTTCGTGGTCTCGCAATAACGTTTGGGGTATCCAGGCAACAAGGTCTGTTTATCCTCGCAACAACACCGGCTTGGCAATAATTGATGTTACGTTAAATGTCCGCTCAAAAACTAGCCAAATAGTTAAATTAATTTAATGCTTTATTTCAAATTGTTTAAGAATTGTTATACATTATAAGGTTAAAAAAATATATCCTCTTGCAATTTATTACTTTAAATTGTTAATAGAAAATGTTATAAAGGTTAATCTAATAATTTAGGTTAATTTTTGTGGAAGATATTAATTGCTGGGAAGAAAAGTTTGAGATGTGCAGTTATGCCGCAAGGCTATTGAATAAAATTACCTATTTAAACAGGTTGGTAAAACGCCCGATAGATATTAGAGAAGTTAAAAAGGGCATTTACTACGCTCGAAAATATCACGGCACACAAATGCGGCAATCAGGCGTCCCATATTACTCCCATCCAATAGAAGTTGCTTATATGTTAGCCGAGTTTACGGCGTATGAAACCCCTGATCTTTACCACCCTTATATGGTAAATGCTAGTTTATTACATGATATTATTGAAGATACACCGTTTACGGAAGAGAATATCGCCACTATTTTTGATAGAAATATAGCAACCCATGTAGAAGGCTTAACACGAGTTAAACCTTCTGGAAAGATAAGTGTTGAGGATAGTTTAAATTTGTTAATTCAACAAAAAAGATATGATACGGCACTTATAAAAATCTTTGATCGAGTACATAACATACAAACTTTAGGAGCTAAATCACCTGAGAAAATTCAGAAAATTATAGAAGAAACATTACAACATTTTTTATATGTTTGTGCATATTTTGAAATATACAACATCGAACACAAATTAGTCAAACTTTGCCGTGAAATGATTGAACAACAAACTAATTTTAAAAAAATGGCTTTAAAAGAAAAAATTCTTAATGCTGATAATTACCTCGAAGTCTTTCAAGCGATTCGAAGTGGGTAACTCCCCAATAAAAAGCTATTCCGACAGGTATCATAATAAGAAGGATACTATAATTACCTAAAATATTTATTAAATAAACCATCCCAAAAGAGGTAATTGCATATATCAAGATTTTTGAGAAAGCATATATAACAGTAGAATAAGTAAATCTTTTAAACACCGGAAAGCTTTTGAAAATTATAGGAGCAGCCGTACTTGTACTGATGCTAGTCATAGTTAATAATAACTGTACTTTAAATAGATCAGAAGCAGCAGTTATATTATTTAAAAAATAAATACTGATTGGCATGAAAAATAAAAATATAATTGCTCTAACTTTTAATATATTAAGCGGATGAAATTTTAGTGTTAATAAACATAAACTAACATATAAAACTAATTGGGCAATAGAAACATAAAAATTATTTTTTATAACTTCAGTAACAGAGTAATTGAAATTTGTTTTCAGTAAATATGCACAATGAACATAGATAAGATAAAAACAAGCGGGGGCTGAAGTTAAAACTAGAAAATAAGCCAAGGAAGTTTTTTTACTGACTTTTTCCTCCATATATTCTTTATAAGGTAATTTCTGAGTATTTATGCCCAAATCTTCTAAAGTATTTTTTATTCGCCTTTTTGCGTCAACAAATTCGGTCGATTCTCGGAGTCTAGTTCTAGCTACTAACCCTACCAAAGCTATTATAGCTCCGCCCCAAAAGGCGTAACGCCAGTTTAAAAAATAAGTAGTACTAATAATCCCGAACGCTAATGCAGCCATACCGCCAAAAAGAGAAGCAATAAGTATTATACCTACATATATATATTGTGCAGGCGGTTTTGTTGTTTCAGTTACATATAATTCTGCTCCTATAAGTTCTCCCATTGAAGATATACCTTGCGACATACGGCAAATTATCATAATCCAAGAAACTATAATACCTTTTTCCTCATAGGTTGATAAATTCGCCATAACTAAGCATGATATCGCCATTATAAATGTAGTGATAATTACGGTAGATTTACGCCCGATATTATCACCTATCCATCCCAGCCCAAAAGCTGCAAAAGGTCTTAGCACATAAGTAGAACAAAAAGCCGCTGCCGATAAAAGTGAAGCAACTTTCGGGTCAGTCTTTGGAAAAAATAAATCATTTAGCACCACTGCCATATGGACATAAAGCATTAGGTCAAAATATTCTAGAAAAGTGCCTATAGATAACAACCCGATAGCTTCCTTTTGTTGCTTGGTTAAACTTCTCTGCTCGTCTCGATAACCTAACATAGCCTTATATTTTAATTAAAAACTGCAAATAGCATATATTTTTTCTATTGAAAGTCAATAGAAGTTTTATTGTTTATTTAATTTTTTTGGAGTTTTTAGGAAAGGCGTTAATAAAACGCCTTAGGATAAGGAAATGTTGAAATGGAGAGGATTATAATATATCACAATGAGAATGCTTGTCGGCATTTTGCCCCATAGGTTTAACAGGCTGCTTATAAGGATCATTTTCCCTTGCATAAGGTTGGTGGTAAGTAGTAGTTGTTTGGTGGTGAGCAGTATTTGGAGCATGTGTTGTTTCTGCTTGGTTCGATTTCATAAACTCAAAATGATCATTAAAAGTTTCTAATTTAATCGAATTATTTGACAAAGTATATTGTAATTGTGTGCATATGTCAGCTATGTCTTTAGATGTTATTTCTTCATTTGGATTTTTTTTATTTTGGTTAGTGTTAATAAAACTAACCCATATCGACTGCCTCGCTGCCTAACCTTGCAAGTTCAGCAGGGTTGGCAGTGGCGGTAAGCTGCACCTTAATTGCACTTATTGCATTTTTAAGCTGAGCATCATCTTTCTCATCAGCCATTACATAACCTTCTTTATCTTTACAGTACTGATACAATATTTTTGAATTAGCTAGAAGAAACGGGCTTAATAATTTTTTCAGTCTAATTTGTGTAAGAATATATTAATTGTGTTAATGTTTTGTGTCAAATTATTACTAATATTCAACTATTTCACTTAACTATTTTTTAATTCGGTTGCAAAAAAACAATGTCTAGCTTTTCCTTTAAACCGCCGATAAGTAAAACCTTCCCTTTTAAAGTTATCTCGCCCATCATAACAATATTTGGATGGCGTTGTTGCATGGCTCGAAAATTAATAAAAACCCCGGGAAGGTTGAAAGGAAGTGGTGCTACCAGGGGGGATTGAACCCCCGACCTCTTCATTACCAATGAAGTGCTCTACCTCTGAGCTATGGTAGCTACGTTGCGTGGATAAGCTCTGTGTTGTACGAAAATTTAAATTAAAGAGGTAAAATTCTGTCATTCCGTGGCTTCGACCACGGAATCCAGTTTTATAACGTCATAAAAAGGCTCTAAAATAAGTCTAATATGGCGTTATTTTTCTGGATGCCGTGATCAAGTCACGGCATGACACCGTACGCTTTGCAAAAATTAGAGCCATGCAACAATGCCTTCGTGGCTTCGCCATGACCGATTTTTATTAATTCTCGAGCCAGGCGACAACGCTTGCAGATTTTACCCATCAACACTTTATAGGTCAAGGAAAAATTAACATTTATTTTTATAATTCCTCCATTTCTGAACGATCTTTATAAAAAGATAATGCAACTAATCCCAATATACTTAATAACATTATATAGTAAACCGCTGAAGTTACATGCCCTGTTTTTTGTACTAAATACTCCAAAACAAGCGGGGTAGTGCCACCAAAAATACTAGTTGCCGTGTTATAGGATAAGGATAGTGCAGTATTGCGGATATTTATTGGGTAAAATTCTGCTTGTAATGCCGGCTCCGGTCCGATATAGCTAGCTGCTAAAACCGCCAGTATCATTTGCGAAATAATTACTTCGGTAAAATTGCCGGTTTCAAATATTTTAATCAAAAACGGCGTTGCTGCAATAATAATGAATAAATTTATGACAAAAATCCGCTTGCGACCTATTAAGTCCGATAAATAACCGCTAAGCAAAGTTATAGCTGCCATAATTATATAACATATGCTAGCAAGGCTATTTACTTCATTTTCCGTAAAGCCACGATTAATTTTTAAAAATGATACTAGATAAATTGCGTGCAGATAAAATATTAACGACCCGGGTGCATTAATAAATATAGATACTAATATATCAAACCAATGCTTAACAACAACCCTTTTCAGAGGAGAATTTAAAATTTTATGATGTTTTTTGAGATTCTTAAAATCAGGAGTTTCAGGAGTATATTTTTGGATATAAAGACCGGCAAATAAGATAAAAAAGCCCAGCAAAAAGGGAATTCTCCAACCGAAATTGTCAAATTGAGCGGTGGTTAAAACATTTTTAGTGAGGTAGGAAACAAAAGAGCCGAGTAATAACCCCATACAAATACTAGACATCGAAATACTGCCGGTAAAACCTCGTTGTTTCTTATTCGTATGTTCAATAACAAAGGAAATAGAGCCTGTAAGTGCACCGCCCATTGAAAGACCTTGCAGTATGCGTACAAGGAACATTAATATAGTTGCCGTAATACCTATAGTATGGTAAGTCGGTAATATGCCGATTAATACGGTCGGGACGGACATACAAAATATAGCACTAGTTAAGGCTATTTTTCTGCCGAATTTATCGCCGATAACGCCGAAAAATATCCCTCCGACCGGTCTCATTAAATAACCTACCGCAAATACGAAGAAAGCTTGCAATAATGAAACATTCGGATCGTTATTCGGAAAAAATTTGACTCCTATAATAGGTGCAAAATGACCGAATAATACATAATCGTACCACTCAAAAGTATTAGCAATACCGGTAGAAAAAATTAATCTACTTCTATTCATTATTATTACATTTTTTGCATTTTGACGTTATTTTCGTAAGGCATTGTTGCGTGGACACTTCAAATGTCATTGTTATCGACTGAGAGCCTTGTTGCATGGATCAAATTTTTGATGTCATTCTAGCTAAAGGCGGGAATCCAGAGAATATTTAAGCGAATTATATAGTAAATTTTTATATAATTTTGCCTATTTTAAGTGTTTTTTCTGGATTCCCGCCTTTAGCTAGAATGACATACAGTGCTTTTTTCGAGCCATACAACCAACGCTCCTTCGCGGGAATGACATAGTTCTAAGTTATGTCATATCTTTATTTTTCTCACTAATAACTTTCTTTTCTGAATATATTATAAATAATGTTGCGGGGATTATTATTAAAGCACCTTGTAAAGTAGTCTTGTCAGGAAATTCATTAAACACTATATAAGCCGCTAGAGCTGAAATTATTAATTCTAAATATCTGTAAGGAGCAGTAGCGGTAGCATCTACTAAGCTAAATGCTTTAAGTAAAAAGAATAAAATTAAACTGCCGCCACACCCCAAAATAAATAATAATAGTAACTCAAATATTGTTGGAGTTTGCCAATATTGTACTGCAGGCGGTACGGACACTATGGCGGTAACTATCGCCGAATAAAATAACATACTAATCATCGATTCTTTTACTACGAATTTTTTATTGATAATATCCAGCATGGCAAATGATATAGCCGCCAGAACAAAAAATAATATTTCAGGATTAAAGTCGCTAGTATGCGGATTTAAAGTTATTACAACACCGAGAAGACCGATTAAAGTTACTGCCCATCTTTGCCAAATAATATTTTCGTTAAGAAAAAATATAGCAAGTAGCAAGGTGAATAAAGGTATTGAGAAGCTAATAACGGTTGCGGTGGTTACCGGAGCAATGCTAAGACCATAAGTCCATGACGTCATACCGAAAAATAATAACACTCCTCTTAATATATGCACGAACGGGCGGCTAGTTTTTAAAGTTTCTTTGCCGTAATACGCAACAAACGGTAATAAAATTAGTGCACTAAAAAGAAAGCGAAAAAAAGCTACTTCAAAACTATGTAAACGGATACCGAGATATTTAGTACTGATATCGTTGGCAGCACTACTTATCAAGCTTAATAAAAACCAGCTAATACCGGTAAGATATGTTTTTAACGCACTATTCATTAATCTACTCTCGATTTATAATTATTTTTATTTAAATGTCTTGCTTTTATGTTAGAAGAATTTTATCTTTTATGGCAATTGCCGTGTGTTTATATAAAAATTTCAAAAAGGTTATATATATAATACAGCAATCTATTTTAAGCAAGGAAAGGTTGTAATTTATGATAAGAATAATTAAAGAATTGGGAATATTTGTATTTATCACGTGTATAAGTATTAATAGTTTTGCGAAATCTACAAGTTATGATGGTATAGATTCTACATCAAATTACGATACGGATTATTATGAAAATGAAGGAAGCTTAACGTTCAAAGTACGACTAGGAGGGATACAATCTAGTGCCTCACAAAAAGGTTTGCCGACTCCGACGAGTAGCACGCCGGTTTCAGTCGGCAAATTTGTTGAAAACGGTTACGGCGGAGATGCCTCGACTACTATATTCTTTAATAACTATCTTGCCGCAGAGCTGTCACTCGGGGTAAATGTCTTACGGACTAAATACTCTTCTTTAGGTAATATAGCAAATAATTACGGCGTTAATAGCGACCTTGGAAAAAGAAAAGATTTATATATGATTCCGGCAACCGTTACCGGACAATATCATATTGCACCTTACGGAGGTATAAGACCTTATGTAGGAGTCGGTTATCACGGTTCTTATTTACTTACTCAATCGAAAGTTTTTAAAATTAAAAACGGTCACGGAGCAGTCGCACAAATCGGGATAGATTTCTATGCTCAGGATGATACGTCAATCAATTTAGATGTAAGGCAATTTTTCTTAAGTCCGAAAGTTACTTATAAATCAAATTTAGTCGGTACTAATAACGTGACTTCTAAGGTTAAGCTTAATCCTCTAGTAATTTCAGCGGGTATAGGCTTTAATTTTTAAGTGTATACTCGATGAACTTCAAAAAAGGGTATACGTTATTCCTTGTGTAGCATTAGTGCGTGGATCGAGAAATTAATAAAAATCCCGTCATGGCGAAGCCACGAAGTGGCTGTGGCCATCCAGGCTATCCCGAATATATTAGGGATTTAATTAGAATACTAAACAAGTTTAGTATAAAAATATGTTTAACTGGATTGCCACGTCGGCACGATGTGCCTCCTCGCAAGGCGTTGTTGCGTGGATCATAATTTACCGTATTATGGTTATTATAAGTATGGTGTCATACCGTGGCTTGACCACGGTATCCAGAAAAAACCTTAATAAAAAGACTGGATGCCGTGAGCAAGTCACGGCATGACACCGAACGCTTTGCAAAAATTCGAGCCAGGCAACAACGCCATCAGGATTCAGGAATGATATTAAGTTAAACTTAAGGAATATCTAAATATGTCATTACAAATTATCCAGCTATTATATTTAGTTTCCGCCGTTTGCTTCATTTTATCATTAAAGTTTTTATCATCACCGAAACAAGCTCGTCTTGGAAGTTATGTCGGTATCGGCGGTATGCTAATTGCGGTCGGTATTACTTTTTTTCTTCCCGATTTTGCTCATAAACTTCTTATTATAATAACTATTCTAGCCGGCGGAGCGGTCGGCGGTAGCATAGCTAAAAAAATCTCAATGACGGCAATGCCGCAATTAGTGGCAGGGTTTCATTCTTTTGTAGGACTCGCTGCAGTATTTGTAGCTTATGCTGCAATATTATCCCCGGAAGATTTTGCGATCGGCATAGCCGGCAATTTACCGATTAGTTCGTTGATAGAAATTTCTTTAGGTGCATCTATCGGTGCTTTAACTTTTAGCGGTTCGGTAATAGCCTTCCTGAAATTACAAGGATTAATGAGAAGTACGCCGATAAAATTTAACAATCAGCAATATATATGTTTGCTAGTAATAGCAATATTGGTAATTTTGACAATATTATTTATTCGTTCGGAAAGCATATTTTTATTTAACCTAATAATAATTTTATCTTTGTTAGCAGGTATATTATTAATAATACCGGTCGGTGGGGCTGATATGCCGGTTATCGTCTCAATGTTAAATTCTTATTCCGGTTTTGCGGCAGCTGGAATCGGTTTTACGCTGAGTAATAGCTTGTTAATTATTACCGGTGCATTGGTAGGCAGCAGCGGTGCAATACTTAGCTATATAATGTGTAAGGCGATGAATCGTACGCTTATTAAAGTTATTTTCGGTGCGTTTTTATCACCGCCCAAAACTTCTAGTAGTAATATTGATAACGATAAAGTAGCAAAAGTAAGCTGTCCCGAAGATGCAGCGGGTTTATTACGTAATGCCTCATCTATTATAATAGTTCCAGGTTACGGGATGGCAGTTGCACAGTCGCAGCATATTATAAAAGAAATGGTTGATATATTAGAGCGTTCGGATATTAACGTAAGATTTGCCGTACATCCAGTTGCCGGTAGGATGCCCGGGCATATGAATGTACTACTTGCCGAGGCTAATATTGATTATGAAAAAGTATTAGAGCTTGAAGAAATTAACCGAGATTTTGCTAATACCGACATAGTGTTAGTGATCGGTGCAAATGACGTAACAAACCCTGCGGCTAAAAATGATCCGACTAGCCCAATTTATGGGATGCCGGTACTTGATGTAGAAAAAGCACGGACGATTTTATTTATAAAGCGTTCAATGGCTGCGGGCTATGCCGGCATAGAAAATGAATTATTCTATCATGATAATACTTTAATGTTATTCGGCGATGCTAAGAAAGTTATTGAAGACATTGTTAAGTTTTTAAATGATGATTGACTTAAAGCTAATGTTTTGTTAAATTGTTGGGTGAATCGTATTTACCTCGTCATGGCGAGGAGGTACATCGTGCCGACATGGCCATCCAGTTTTTGTCATGCCGTGACTTGATCTGTGTTGTTGTATGGATCGAAATGTTGCAAAAAATGCCGTCATTGCGAGGAGATGCGTAGCATCGACGTGGCAATCTAGGAAAAAAATGACAAAAAGCACTATGAAATTTATTATTTTCTAGATTGCCACGCTCCTTTCAGTCGCTCGCAATGACGTTTGGGGTATCCATGCAACAACACAGGTACAAGCCACGGTATGACACCGTACTTGTAATAACCATAATACGGTAAATTATAAGCCACGCAACACGCCTCCTCGTAACGACAAATACGAAACACAATATTATAATTTAGTTATTAACTATCATGAATGCACAAAAAATACTCCCTCTTCTTCCGAAAGCTACAGCTATATGGTTAATTGAAAATACTTCTTTAACTTTTAAACAAATTGCTGATTTTTGCGGTATTCATGAATTTGAAATAAAAGGCATGGCAGACGGGGAAGTAGCTCAATCTATTAAAGGGCTAGATCCTGTTGCCAACGGTCAGTTAACTGTGGAAGAGATTGAGCGTTGTAGTAAAGACCCGCAGAGTAGTTTACAAATTGTGATCAGTTCGGCTTATGAGTTGATGAATAATAAGAAAAAACAACGTGCAAAATATACTCCTATTGCTAGGCGTCAAGATAAGCCGGATGCTATTTATTGGCTACTACGCAATTATCCGACGATTCAGGATAACCAAATACTTAAATTAATGGGTACTACTAAATCTACTATAGCGGCTATTAGAGATCGCAGTCACTGGAATATGAAAAATATTCATGCTCGTGACCCCGTGTTACTTGGGATATGCAGCCAAGTAGAATTAAACAAAATAATAGAACAATTAGAGCTTCCTTCAGCAAAAAATCATGGAGATGGAAATACCTATACTAAGTAATAAATATAGCAAATATTTCAAAGATTCGGTTTTGAGATAATCCTTATCATCAGCAAGCCGGCATTGTTGTATGGATCGAAAAATGGCTTCAATGTCATACCGTGGCTTGACCACGGTATCCAGAAAAAACCTTAATAAAAAGACTGGATGCCGTGAGCAAGGAACTAGAATGACACCGTACGCTTTGCAAAAATTTGAGCAATGCAACAACGCCCCTAACCTTTACAATTACTTAAAAATATTTGCCAAGATTTAAAAATTTTTCTGGACTTGGTAGTATAATAATTATATAAACTTTGATAGTAAGTAGGTTAAAATAGAAGGGCTCGTAGCTCAGTTGGTTAGAGCACGCCGCTCATAACGGTGTGGTCGCAGGTTCAAGTCCTGCCGAGCCCACCATTCTTTAGTTTTTGGTATTTCTACAAAGGCATTAAACGGCGGACGCAGCATAAAGTCAAGCTTTTCGCCATTCAAAGAAAGGTTAGAGAACGTTAAATTTACTAAATTGCGTTTTTCTGCAATAGTCGAACTTTTAAATGACTCATAGGCGTTAGAAGCCAATTCTAACAAGGAAATCAGCATTTTTACGAAGCTATCATCAGCCTTATTGTGTCCTTCGATTTCTCTTATGATATTTTCTCGTTTCTGCACCAATTCTAATCGTTTTTCTTCGTGTTCTTTTTTGCTTAATTCCCCGTCAAGGTAACAATCCATTAACCTATCCATACGTGTTTTGATTTTAGTGTTTTCGGCGTAAAGCTCACTTAATCGTTTTTTGTAGTAATCCTTTTCTGCATTTGCAGAAGTTTTTATATAAGTAATTACTTCTTGCCGTAGTTCAGGGCTTAGTTTCATCGATTTAAAAACATTCTCGACTTTTACTAATATTTTTTCTTCCGGAACATGTATACCTTTTTCGGGATTTTGTAACTCCCATGCTCTTAAATATGTCCATGTTCTAGCTTCACCTTTATTATTAGTTTTCTTTACTGTATAAGATGTAACTATTTTATCGGTATTTGCACACCTAATTAACCCTCTAAATATAAATTCCTTTTCTCTGTATTTACCTTGCGACTTTCTACCCCAATTAAGCCGTACTTTTTGGCAAGCATCAAATAAGCTTTTACTAATAATAGCAGGGTATTTATGTGGGTACTCTTTGCCTGTTTTTAGTAATCTCATTATACCGCAATAAAAAGGATTTTGTATTATTTGATAAATATGTGATTTACATAAATACCCTTGATGACCTCTTGAGTTAGTTAAACCCCACTCCTTGGTTTTCTTTAGTATTTCTACAAGGCTACAATTACCTCTAGCGTAAAGCTCAAATATCTTTTTAACCAATACTGCTCTACTTTCATCAATGACAATGGTGCTTTTTCCTTGTATAGAACTATCATTTTTAATATGTAAATAACCAATTGGTGCATTACTTACCCATTCACCCTCACGTAATTTTTGTGCAATAGCACGATTTATATTATCTTTGAGACTATCAACGTAATTTTGAGCCATCATAACAAACATATTCCACATTAACCGCTCTTGAGAAGTAGAATATTTATGAATAATGTAATTTTCCGTATAAAAATGTAGTTCTATTTTTTCCTTTTCAATAAGATTATTTAATAAAGGCGTTTCTTTATAACTACGCTGTAATCTATCAACTTTATCTACTACCACTGCTATTACTTCTTTTTGCTTCTTAGCAAAGTCTATGGCTTCCATAAATTTAATGCGTTTTCCTACTGTAGAAGATTCGACAAATTCAAAGGTTTTTAAAATCTCTAATCCTTTACGGCTACAATATTCTTGTAAACGATATTTTTGTGCATCGATTGAATAGCCGTCTTCTTGATCTTTCGACGATACTCTTGATAATAATATTGCTTTAGTTGCTATTTTTCTATCTTTCATAATATTTCCTTTAATTTATTGAATTATTAAAATGGTACATAGTTAAATTAGTTTACTATGTACCGATATCTATTTTTGTCTTATCTTTATTTTTCTTCCTCCTTAGTACTTTTATTTTCATAACTTTTTAAGGCGTAATTAAGGATAAAAGTAGCAATACTTAGAAAATCATTTTGTGTAAGTACTGACTCGTAAAGCCTTATATCGTTATAAGATTTTTTATATATTTCTGTATTAATTAGCCCGAGTAAAGATAAAGTACCAAGTACTGAAAAA
>JAJIYK010000083.1 GCA_020881235.1 Rickettsia endosymbiont of Oxypoda opaca
GGCTACGACCACGGAATCCAGTCTATAATGTCATAAAAAGACTCTAAAATAAGCCTAATACTGCTTTATTTTTCTGGATGCCGTGATCAAGTCACGGCATGACACAGCCTTTTCTTTAACGTTCGTACAGCAGTGGGCTTGACCACGGTATCCAGAAAAAACCTTAATAAAAAGACTGGATGCCGTGGTCAAGCCACGGCATGACACCATACGCTTTGCAAAAATTCGATCCATGCAACAACGCCCAGTCGCTCGCAATGACGTTTGGGGCATCCATGCAACAACGCCCTAAACCGATCGAGATGATGCTATACTGAAATATCTTTCCACGGGGTTATTTCTCTATATTGCCAGTAATTTTTTACATTTTCACTTAATTTATCTCGGTTAGTTTTCCATAATTCTTGTATTTTAGGAGTCCACGGCTTCGGACCTGCATAATGTGCTATAAAATACGAAAAATAAGGATTTACATCATCAAAATAAGTAGAAAAATTCCACCTTATTGACAAAGGATAAATATAATTACAAAATGCTACATTAAATAAATCTTGATCAGGAAAAGGAAAATTACATTCTGAGCCATTTAAAGTTTTTGATAAAAAAGCACCGGCTTTTTTCTTTTTCATATTTTCTAAGTTAAAAAATATTACTCCACTGTTTTTATAAGAATTAATCATATTTTTATGACATTTAAGATTAATATTACTTTTACAATGAACTAAACTTAAATCCATAACTCCGGCAGCAATATAATTATCCATATCTATTTTTTTTAGAGAATTTAAGTCATGCAACACTATTATATCGGCATCAAGATATAATATAGAAGCTAAATCCGGAAAAATTTGATCAAGATACAAACGGTAAATTACCAGCAACGGCCAATTAGAGGGAAATTTCACCTTCTTTTGTATCAAATCTTTAGTTATTAAGTTCTCCGGAAAATTAATAAAATCTATTGAATAATTTTTTATGTATTGCATAGCCGATAATTTTGCTTTTGATTCTGTAGAAACCTGATAGTTAGGATTCATAACTATATGAAATCTATAAAAACTATCTAAATCCGAATTAAGTAGAGCAGAGGCAATAACCACGCCTGCATGAGATGCAAATTTATCATTAATAATTAATGCTATATCAAGAATGTTACCTTGTTTAATTTTTGTGATTTTAATAGTTTTTTGTAATTCTTCCATAGCAAGCATATAATTAGGATCAGGAATTTCCTCATTAAACGATGATCTGCCGAATAAATGAATTAAGCTAAGCCTATATAAACATTTTGCCGTAAGAGGCGGAATATCAAGCGAAATCAGACTATTTAAAAAAGGAATTTCATCTTTTGCATAACCTGTATAATATTTTGTAAAATCAAGGTCGCTTGCTAAACCTAATAACTCTTTTACTTCTTTTTCATATCCTTTAACGATTAGTTTTACTAAATTAATTGCTCCCCTTTCCGTATAAATAACGTCTAAACCGTAACTACCGTTTTTTATGGCTTTATATATCTCTACTGAGGTAGAATTTTCATTTGCATATAAACGAAGTAAACAGTCATATCCTTTGGCTACTTCTAGCCTGTCTATTCCGTCTTCTACATGAAAAGAACATATCTTTTCTAGCTTTTCTTTATCTTGCTTACTTAAAGTTTTATTGCCTAATTGCTCAAGAGAAAAATCAAAATTTAGTTGATTTTCACGGATAAGGCTATAAAATTTTATATAACTATAGCTAGTAATATCCCGTGCATGATTAAAATCTCGATATATTTTAATATTACTTACGAAGAAACCAACTACTATTATTATTAAAATAAACACTGTTACTAATAATAGCAGAGTAAGGAATTTATAATTAAAAATTTTTTTAAGGCTTATAATTAGGCTCATCAAAATATTTTCATAATAAAAAATAAAATATAGCAACTAATAAATAATAAAGCAATCTTCTTGCCCTGGTAACTTTATTATTATATTGTGACTTTTTTTATATATCTAATTTATTTATGCTAAGCAATTCTCGATTATTCATTGCCTGGTTATTTGGTTTTATCAGCGGTTTTGCACTAATGATTAGCTGTAATACTTTGAATTATTGGCTTGCTAAAGAAAAGATTGATTTACAAACCATCGGTATATTTTCTTTTATACTCCTGCCTTATTCTATTAATTTT
Organism: Rickettsia endosymbiont of Oxypoda opaca; assembly: GCA_020881235.1. Taxonomy (GTDB): domain Bacteria; phylum Pseudomonadota; class Alphaproteobacteria; order Rickettsiales; family Rickettsiaceae; genus Rickettsia. The sequence continues at coordinate 2,183 of JAJIYK010000083.1, forward strand.
CTATGGGCACCGATTTTTGATACCGTAAAGCTTGGGCGACTAAATAAAATATTCGGTCATAGGCTATCCTGGCTTTTCCTTATCGGTATTTTTTTAGCATTTGTTATTTTTGCTTTAAGCTTTTTAAATCCTACTAAGGATTTATGGTTATTTGCCTTAGTAGCATTAATTATTTCCTTTTTAAGTTCAGCACAAGACACTATTTTAAGTGCATTCAGAACGGAAATAATAACAAAAGAAGCTCAAGGAACCGCCTCGGGAATATATATATTCGGCTATCGATTCGGTATGCTACTTTCCGGCTTCGGTGCTATATATTTATCTAGTTATTTAACACTCGGCGAAATATATAAAATTTTTGCTATATTAGTACCGATTTATTTGATCCTGCTGTTTTTCTCTATTAAATGCTTTAATATTGTAGCAAATAATATTTCTTTTCCTTCAACAACAAATTACCCTAATAATTACTCTAATAATATTTATAATTTTCTATCCGACATATTAAAACCTATCGGCTCATTTTCTTTTATTACTTTAATAATAATTTTTCTAATTTTATATAGATTACCCGATAATTTTATTAACGTTATGCTCAATCCGTTTTTATTCCATATTGGTTATAATGCGATTGAGATAGCTAGCCTTAGCAAATTTCTAGGAATAATGGGGGCTATAATCGGGGGATTAATAGCAAGTTTCATAATGAAAAAAAAGAATATCTTAGATAGTATATTTCTATTCGGTGTTATTCACTCGCTGGCACATATTTTGTTTATTGCATTAGAAATATACGGCAAAAATTTTTCCCTATTATTTATCACGATAGCAATAGAAAGTATCACGGGCGGTATGGCAATGGCGGCATATATTGCGTTTATTTCTTCGCTTTGCCACGGTAAGTTTAGAGCTACCCAATATTCTTTTTTCTCATCGATGATGGGATTCTCAAGAGCAGTTTTTCCGACTATTTCAGGTTATGTAGTAGTAAATTTCGGTTGGCAAAATTTCTTTGCTTTTACAACTATTATTACTATTCCATCTTTACTAATCGCCTTAAAAATAAAAAACCGATTTTTGCGAAAATAGACCTCTTGCATACTTATATAAGTATATATATAATTATATATTAACCTAATTACATATGTTTATGGACGTTATAAATTATTCAGAGTTCCGTAGTAATCTTGCAAAAATTTTAGATAAAGTAAATGATGATCATACTCCTGTAACTATAACTCGGCAAAAGGGAAAGCCTGCAGTAATAATATCTTTAGAGGATTTTAAATCATACGAAGAAACCGCTTATTTAATGGCAAGCCCTAAAAATGCTAAGTGTTTAAACCAATCTATAAGAGAAATAGAGCAAGGTAAAATTATAAGAGAAGCTTAACACCAACCTCGTCATTGCGAGGAGGCATTGGCATTGTTGCATGGATCGAAAAATGGCTTCAATGTCATACCGTGGCTTGACCACGGTATCCAGAAAAAAACTTAATAAAAAGACTGGATGCCGTGATCAAGGAACTAGAATGACACCGTACGCTTTGCAAAAACTCTATCCATACAACAACGCTGAACTAGAATGACAATATAGTACTCAATTCAATTCGCTTAATTCAGCTCTTGCAAATAATTTAATTTGAAAATTAACAAAATCGTAATTAACGCTAGGGTTTGCAGCAGTAAATTTGTTCGCCTTGATTAATAAATCTAGATCACGTGCTAAATCGGCAAAGAAAAACTGTATTTCTCCGCTTTGCTTCATGCCTAGAATCTCACCGCCGCCACGAAGTTTTAAGTCCTGTTCCGCTATATAAAAGCCGTCATTAGTTGACTTCATTATTTCAAATCTCTTGCGTGCTACGTTACTTAATCTTTTTGGATTATATAATAATATACAGTAAGAGGGGGCTGATCCCCGCCCTACTCTTCCCCTTAATTGATGAAGCTGGGCTAAACCGAATTGCTCGGCGTTTTCTATAATAATTAAAGTGGCTTCCGGTACGTCAATGCCTACTTCGATAACGGTAGTTGCCACTAATAATTTAATTTGCCCTTCCTTGAATTGCCTCATTACTGCATCTTTTTGGTCATTTTTCATTTTACCGTGAATAATACCCCCTATTTTGGGATATACTAAATCAATAGCGGCAAAACGACTCATTACGTCGGTAAGCGGGATAATATTTTCTGCTATTTTAAGTTCTTTATCGTTTTGATCAATTAAAGGACATATCCAGTAAATTCTTTCGCCTAGGGTGAGTTTTTTATTTAATACTTCTATGATATTTTCTATTCTACTAAAAGGCATAACATTAGTGGTAATAGCTAGACGATTTTTGGGCTTGCTAGTTAATTTTGAGATAGCCATATCACCGAAGACCGTCAACGCAAGGCTTCGAGGAATCGGCGTTGCCGTCATAACTAACACGTCGGGATTTGCTCCTTTATTTATTAGATTCAAACGCTGTTGCACCCCGAACTTATGTTGTTCGTCTATAACGATATAGCCAAGATTTTTAAAATTTACTTTTTCTTGAAATAAAGCATGCGTACCTATTAATATGTCAATCTCACCGTTTTCAAGCTGAGACATAACATTTTTTCTGGCAATACCTAATATTTTACCGGTCAAAAGAGCAACTTTTATATCGGTATTTTTTAAAGCTTTAACAAAAAACTCATAATGCTGATTAGCAAGCAAATCCGTTGGTGCCATAAGCGTTGCTTGAAACTTTGCTCCTACCGCATTTACGATAGTAAGCAGAGCTACTAAGGTTTTACCCGATCCGACGTCGCCTTGTAACAGTCTCATCATTTCAAATGAAGAACTTTGATCTTGCTCTATTTCTGCGATAACTTTTTGTTGCCCTTCTGTTAACTCAAACCCTAATTCATTTAATACGGATTGCTGTATAACTGTAGCTTTGCTAAAATTATTGCCACGCTTTAACTGAATTTGTTTGCGGATATTATAGAGAGATATTTGATTAGCGATAAGCTCCTTAGCGGCTAAGCGTTTTATAGATAACTCACCCGTCATGGCGAGGTGCTCTTTAGCACCGTGGCCATCCAGAAAATAATAATTTTCACAGCATTTTTTGCTATTTTTTCTCTGGATTGCCACGTCGGGACTACGTCCCTCCTCGCAATGACGAAGTGGGTTAGTATATCCTGAAATAAATTCAGTATGACTAGAAGCGTTTTCTAGATTCCCGCTTTCGCTGGAATGACATAATGAAGCGTAGGAATGACATATTGAGGCATCATAGGGATATTGAAAATGAAGGATTTTTAAATCGGTCAATAATGATTCTATATATTCCATTACTTCTTTATTAGCTCCTAGCTTTAACTTATTATATTTCTCTTCAAATATATCAATTAGCTTTAAGATGTAAGAATAAATTTGTTTGTTGTTAATCCCGAACGTTAAGGGATAAATCGGTTCTATTGCACCTGCAAATTTAGGATTATAAATAAATTCCGGATGGGAAATTTGCACATAATGATCGAAAAACTGTACCTTACCGCTAATCGTGTGAGTAGTACCGACTTTTAATTTATTAAAAATGAAAGGCGGTAATTTATGAAAAAATACCATTAATAAAGAACCGGTATCATTAGCTGCCGTAATCTTTAACGGCTGATGTTTTTTTATCGGTAAAAATATTTTTTCGATTGTTACCTTAGTTTGAATTAACTGCCCTTCTTTCACCTCGTATAAATTCGGCGATATTATTTTTACCTGCCATGAAATCGGACGATAAAATAATAAATCACGCACGGTTATTATACCGAGCCTTTTGAGACCTTGAGATATATTTTCACTAAGGTTAAGCAGTGAGCCGACTGAAACAAATAAAAATTTTTCTATATTGATTAACATAATTCTCAAACAACTTCTTATAAACTTAAGATACGAATATACTATACTCAAATGATTTGAAGAATTAAATTTTATATTGAATTTTATTTTGATGGGGAATGTACGCAACCTATATTTATGAGTACACGAAATTACTGCAAAAATCTTATTAATTTTCGTATAAAAATACCTTAAAATATAAATATATTTTAATTTTGTTCACAGAAGCTAGCTAAATACTTGACATCCAGGGTATCGATCTTTAAATTTGTTTATATTCAGAGGGTGCGAATTTAAGGAATAATACCAGCGTTGTTGTGTGGCTCGAATTTTTGCAAAGCACTCGGGTGTCATGCCGTGGCTTGACCACGGCATCCAGTCTTTTTATTAAGATTTTTTCTGGATGCCGTGGTCAAGCCACGGCATGACACCGTACTTGTTATACCATAATTATGAGCCACGCAACAACGCCTACAGCGGTGAGCCATGAGGGTTTTAGAAATAATTTTGATGCACACAAACAACTTTTAAATTAATTACAATTTATGAATAAAATTTATCCATCTTCTGAGTTAGCTCTAGAAGGTTTGCTTTACGACGGTATGACGATTATGGCAGGCGGCTTTGGTCTTTGCGGTATTCCGGAAAATTTGATAAATGCGTTACTTAAAAGCAAAGTGCAGAATTTAACCGTTATTAGTAATAATTGCGGGGTGGATAATTTCGGTCTTGGGTTGTTACTCCAAACTAGACAGATAAAAAAAATGATTTCCTCGTATGTCGGCGAGAATAAAATTTTTGAACAACAATATTTAGATAAGACGCTAGAGCTTGAACTTAACCCGCAAGGAACTTTAGCCGAAAGGATTAGAGCCGGCGGCAACGGTATTCCGGCTTTTTACACCAAAACCGGTACCGGGACAATAGTAGAAGAAAACAAAAAAGTAGGTGAGTTTAACGGTGAAAAATACCTGATGGAAACCGCACTTTTTGCCGACCTTGCTATTATTAAAGGCTTTAAAGCCGATAAAAGCGGCAACGTAATATACAATAAAACGGCAAGAAATTTTAACCCTATAATGGCAGGAGCGGCTAAAGTCACTGTTTGTGAAGTAGAAGAAATAGTTGAAATAGGCGAACTCGATCCCAATAATATTCATACCCCCAATATTTTCATACAGAGATTGGTTTTAGGAGAAAAATATGAGAAGCGTATAGAACAATTAATAACTCGATCAAAATAGGGTTAAAAATGGCTTGGAGTAAAGAACAAATTTATCAAATAACCGCTGAACTTGAACTTAAAGATGGCTTATATGTTAATCTTGGAATAGGAATGCCGACCTACGTCGCCAACTATATTCCTAAAGGGGTAAATGTCGTATTTCAAAGCGAAAACGGCATGCTAGGTATGGGACCGTTTCCTTTGCCCGGTGAAGAAGACCCTGACTTAATTAATGCCGGCAAACAAACTATTACCGAACTAGCAGAAAGTAGTTATTTCGACAGTAGCTTTTCATTCGGCATGATTAGAGGCTCCCACATTGATTTAACTATTTTGGGAGCAATGCAAGTGTCACAAAAAGGCGATCTTGCTAACTGGACTATACCGGACAAAATGGTAAAAGGCATGGGCGGTGCTATGGATTTAGTGGCTAATACCAAAAGGGTCGTCGTGATAATGGAGCATACGGCAAGAGACGGCGGCATTAAATTACTAAAAGAATGTAGTTTTCCTTTGACAGGTGTCAAGGTAGTTAGCAGAGTAATAACCGACCTTGGAATTTTTGATATTGATAAAGATGAAATGTTACTAACCACAATAGCACCGGATGTAACGCTCGACGAGATTAAAGCAAAAACCGAAGCAGAATTTAAAGTAGCGCTATAAACCTTGACTACGTCATTGCGAAGCCACAAAGGTGTTATTGCGTGGCTCGAATTTTTGCAAAGTGTACGGTGTCATGCCGTGACTTGATCACGGCATCCAGTCTTTTTATTAAGGTTTTTTCTGGATACCGTGGGCAAGCCACGGTATGACATTGAAGCCATTTTTAGAGACGTGCAACAACGCTAGCATTTAAATATCTCTCCAACCTCCCTCTAACTATATTTACCGAATATTTCTTTATTTTTTATTTGCCAAAGTGCTGCAAATAACAATCCAACAGTAAACATTTGGAGGAAAAGTATCACCTCGCCAAGTGCAGGAGAGAGTAACGTAATAATAGGTTGAAGTAATATTGGCACGCCGCTAGCAAACATCACCAGCCTTATACAAATTTTCATTGGGGTTTTAGGACCGAATAAATTAGTTAAAACGTAAACTAATAAAATTATAAAACTTTTTTCAAATAAAAAAGTAACAAACCAAAAAAGAAGTATAATAGGCATCCCTATATAAATAAAGAGACCCGGAATTTTATCTAAACTATCTGCACAATATTTTTTTACTATCTCGGGAGTTAAAGCTTTTTGGTTTGGACCAAATATTTTAAAATATTCAATATCGGTAGTTAACTTTTTCTTAGTAGTGGCTTCTACTAAATTTATTATAAGCTTATTTGCGGTTAATATAATAGGTATCTTACTTTTTTCGTTAAGTGGCAGCTGGTTATTAATATCGATAGCTACTATTTTATTTTTATTTTTGCTATATAAATATAAAGGCTCTTCCTCTTCTAAGGAAATTTTTGTACCGTTATATTGAATATCCGGCAGTTGATTTATGATATATTCAATGTTTTCGGTAGCTTTTGATAAATGCTTGCCGTCAAAATAATCTTTTAACGTTGTTATATAATTTAATACAAAAATACAATAAATTATTGAAGGGATAAAAGAAACGACAAATAAATACCTAATACCGTATCCCTGGTAATTCCTATAAACATCTTTATAAAAATTTACCGAGCTAACGGATAGCCGCAATTGACGGAATAACGTATTTAACCATACTAATATAAATGATACTAAGTGCATTTTTAACTTAAATATTTAAACATAAATTTTATTAACCGTAGATTACACGAATATAGCATAAAGGGGAAGAAAAAAGAACGAAAATATGATAGAGTAGTATGTTATAACATATAAAATAATGAAGTTTATTGATTAAGCATTATTTATTTACTAATATCTATTTTTTTTATGAATAACATCATGCTTGCACAATTTAATATTTTAATACCCGAGTTAACACTTATATTACTGGCACTTTTTAGCCAATTTTTTGCCGTAATTTTTACCGGCAAAAACAAGGTTGTTGCTAATATTACCATTCTATTATCAATAATAGTAGTTTTTGTGATTTTAAAAATTTCCGGTCAGGAAGCTATCGCATTTAACGATTCCTTTGCTATTAACATGGTTACAAGTAACTATAAAGCATTAGTTTTAATATTTACTATATTGACGATGCTGATTTACTGCGATTACTGTGCTACTGCCGAAGAAGAGTTAAAAAATGAATTTTTTACTTTATTATTATTATCGACGGTAGGGATTTTTGTAGCGATTTCTGCACGAAATTTTTTATTATTATTCTGTGCTATGGAGCTACCTACTTTAATCGCCTATGTTCTTGCCGGATTCAAGTTAAATGACATTAGTTCCTCAGAGGGAGCATTAAAATATTTTATTTTAGGCAGCTTAGTTAGCTGTTTATCGTTATTCGGTATTTCTTTTATATACGGCTTCGGCGGCAGTTTAGAGTTTAGCGATATTTTATATAAATTAAATACTGCTAATGCGAATATCGGTTTAATAGTCGGAATTGTACTTTTCTTAAGCAGCTTATTTTTTAAACTTGCAAGCGTTCCTTTGCATTCATGGGTACCGGATGTATATGAAGGCTCACCCATAAGCTCGGTTACGTATTTTGCTACCGCTTCAAAAATCGGCATGATTGCGGTTTTATTAAATGTAATGAATCTAATTATCGGTGATTATCATTCTATTAGTGTTAATTTAGTAAAAATAATTGCCGTATTATCAATGATTTTTGGAGCACTCGGAGCAATTAGGCAAACATCTTTAAAAAGGCTAATGGCATATAGTAGTATTTTAAATGTCGGTTATGTGTTGGTTGGAGTAGCATTACATAGCGTCGATGGAGATTTTGCCGCTATGCTTTATATGCTGATATATGCCACCGGCACAATAGGATTTTTTGCGTGTTTAATAGCCTTGCTAGGAAATGAAGCAGATAAAGCAACTTTTGAAACTATAAAAGGAGTGGCTGCAAACCACAAAGCACTGGCAGGTGCCATAACGGTTATTATGTTTTCCATGATAGGCATTCCGCCGTTAGCCGGCTTTTTAGGAAAATATTATCTTTTTTATCAAGCAATTAATAAAGGGGAATATTTATTAGCTTTTGTCGGTATTTTTACTAGCGTTATAGCCGCTTATTATTATCTCAAAATTATTAAAACTATGTCTTTTGTCGAAAATATTGAGCTAGTCGAGAAAAAAATACCGTCGCAATATGGGTTGCTATTAATTAATTCCATAGTTATAGTTTTTTTACTTTTTGCTTCTTTTTTTATTAAGTTTTGAAATAAAACCTGTTTTCAGGGGGTGTTGCATGGATGCCCCAAACGTCATTGCGAGCGACTGAAAGGAGCGTGGCAATCTAGAAAATAATAAATTTCATAGTGCTTTTTGTCATTTTTTTCCTGGATTGCCACGTCGGTACTTCGTACCTCCTCGCAATGACGTTTTTGGTATCCATACAACAATGCCTAGTTCAAACGGGAATGACATAAAGAAGAGTGGGAACAACTTAATATAATATATGAACAACTATAAGCTGCTCATCTTCGACGAAATAGATAGTACTAACCTAGAGGCTATTAGAATCGCAAAAACTAGCCCTTCTCTAAATTATGCAATACTTGCAAAAACTCAAACCCAAGGACGTGGACGGAACGGTAAAAAATGGCAATCCTTACTAGGCAATTTACATGCTAGTTTATTATTAAAGCCCAATAAAGAACTAACACTTTTCCCTCAGTTATCTTTTGTAACAGGTCTTGCCGTATATGAAACTATAAAATCTCTTATTTTTCAATGTCATTCCCGCGTAGGCGGGAATCCAGGAAAATATTATATAGATTCCCGCCTTCGCGGGAATGACACTGTAGGAAAAAATAGTATTAAATTGAAATGGCCGAATGATATCCTAATCAACGATAAAAAAATTTCCGGCATACTTCTTGAATCTCTTACCGTTGCAAATAATAATTACCTAATAATCGGGGTAGGAATCAATATAATCCATAACCCATTAAATATTGATCAACTAACTACTAGCTTCTCTGCCGAGAATATAGCAATTCACGAACCGACAGCGTTACTTGATATTTTTATAGTAAATTTTGAAAAATATTATCAAATTTGGCAGCAAAAAGGATTCACCGAGATTAGAAAAATTTGGCTAGAAAAGGCTTATAAACTAAATGAATCAGTCACGATTAACGATAATAGCAATCCTATTACGGGTATATTTAAAGGCATTGATGAGTTTGGTAGGATAATTATACAACTCTCTCCAAAAAAAATATCTTATTTTGTAGCCGGCGAACTTTCTTTTTAAATAAAATAATATTAAATTTTAAATCTTAAGTTCAATTTATGAGTGATGATGTATGTTAAAAAATATTGTGAGAAAATCTCTTCAGTTTTCACCTATAAGTGAGCCATTAAATATTGTAGAGTTATACAACACGGGTATAAGTTTATACCAGGAAGCCGAGACTGAGGCTAACCCCAATAACAAAATAGAAAAATATACGGAAGCTATACAATACCTACAATGTGCCATGATTTTAGGTAATAAAGATGCTTTTGTTGCAGTAGTAAAGTTTTATAACGACGATCCTATTACCATACGTCTTAAAGATACAGGAGTGGTAATAGATAAAGTTCACAAAGCTATATTAGTGGCAGAACAGATTCAATGTGACGATGCTGTGCTAGATATTATGGAGGGTGAGAGATTAGTGTGGACTAGAATACCAATAGCAGATTTTTTAGTTAGATCTTTTCTGGAGGCAATTCTAAAAGAATGCAATAACGAGTTTCAAAAGCAAAAAATACAATGTCACTTTATCATCAATGATAGTGATATGAAAAATCATATAGAATTAAATGACTTTACACCAATAGAATTACAGGAAATACCTAAGCAAGAGCCAAATATGCACACTGAAGAAGATAATACCTCAAAGTTAATAGCCAAGAATCCACACTACTTTGATAATTGTTGCGATGGTGGATGTATTATCACATAATAAGGCTGTTGTTGCATGGATATCCCAAACATCATGGCGGTGACTTGATCGGCGTTATGGCATGGATCGAATTTTCGATGTCATTCCCGCGAAAGCGGGAATCCAGACTTTTTTTTGTCATGCTGAACTTGTTTCAGCATCTATTTGTAGTAGATCCTGAAATAAATTCAGGAGGACTTAAAAATATTTTTTTCTGGGTTCCCGCTTTTGTGGGAATGAGATATAGCACTTTTTTAGACCCACGCAACAACACCGCCTCGTCATGACGTTTAGGGTATCCACGCAACAATGCTTGTGCCGCCTCGCCATGACGATTTCGGGAGCCATACAACAACGCCCTCTTCAGGTTAATCGGAATATGCTATTTTTCCTTATTTAACGCCTGAAAAATTATTTGTGCTAAGGGAACGCTGATGCCTTTTACTTTCGATAATTCGGCTATGCTAGCTTCGCATATTGCTTTGTAGGAACCGAAATAATGTAGTAATGCTTTTTTGCGTATTTCTCCGATATTATCTATTTGATCAAGGCTAGATATTTTTATAGCTCTCGACCTACCTAGTCTATGGTTTTTTATAGCAAAATTATGTGCCTCATCTCGCAGAATTTGTAAATATTTCATCAGCGGCTGATTCTTATCTATGGTAAAAACCTCTCTATTTACCATATGAAACTGCTCAAGACCGGCATTTCTATCAGGACCTTTTGACATACAAACAAACGGCAAGTTTATACCTAATTTATTCATTACTTCTTTCACTATGCTTAAATGTCCTTTCCCGCCGTCGATAATCATTAAGCTTGGAGTTTTATGCGGCTCTTGCTTTAGCCTTGTAAGCCTTCTTGTGAGAACTTGCCTTAGCATATCAAAATCGTCTCCCCTAGCCTCCCCTTTAACGTCGTCCTTTTCAGTTACCGCAACGTTAAAAATTCTATATTCTTTCTTATCAAAACCTGATTTACCGGCGACAATCATCGCCCCTACTGCGAACTTACCCATAATATGGCTATTATCATATACCTCTATACGTTCGGGCAGTTCCGGCAGATCAAATAAATCTTTGATTTCTGTTATAACCGCTTGATTTTTAGCAAATCTTTTTAAATGCTGATCTAAAGATAGTGCCGCATTTGCTTCAGCATTTTCTACTAATTTAGCTTTACCGCCGCTAACGGGAATTGTAATATTAAACTTATTTATATTATTAAATTTTTTTATAGCTTCTATAACATTTTCTTTATTATCTATCGGACAATTAAGAATAATTTCCGGTGGAGCTTGTTGTTTTTGATAAAACTGCAGTATGAAATACTCTAAAACCTCTTCCTTACTACTATTCTCCGTATGAACCGGAAAATAAGAGATATTACCACATGCTTGACCGATGCGGTAAAGAAACACCTCTACACAATAATGACCGTTTTTTTCTATAATAGTAATCACATCGGCATCTTTAACGGCATTAAATATACCGGCTTTCAGTTGCACGTAACTTAAAGCTTTAATACGATCCCTAATTTCCGCTGCTTCTTCAAAACGCATCTGCCGGCTTAATTCTTCCATTTTGCTAGATAAATTTTCTTGCAGCTCTTTAGTGCGACCTTGCAAAAAATCTTTTACTTGCATCACTAGCTCGGCATAATCTTCTTTATTAATTTTCCCAACGCAAGGAGCATAACAACGCTTAATCTCATATTGTAAACATGGACGTTTGCGAGTATTGAAATAATTATCGGTACAAGAACGTAATTTAAAAATTTTTTGCAATTCTTTTAAAGTAGTAATTACATGAGCAGGAGAAGCAAACGGACCGAAAAACTTACCGTTTGTTAAATTTCTCCCTCTAAATTTAAGTAATTGAGGGTAATCGTGATCTAAACGTAATTTGATAAAAGGAAATGACTTATCGTCTTTTAGTAATATATTAAATTTCGGTTGGAATTTTTTAATTAACTGTGCTTCTAGAAGCAGAGCCTCCACCTCGGAATTTGTCACGCTATATTCCAAGAAATGAGTAGCCGCTACCATCCGAATAGTTTTGGTATCTAAGTCAGTATTAATATAATTAGTAAGACGTTTTTTTAGATTTTTAGCTTTCCCGACATAAATAATTTGTTTGCTAATATCAAACATGCGGTAAACCCCCGCACTAGTCGGAGCATCTTCAAGACGAGATTTTATTAACCTACTTCCTATAAGTTGTTTTAATTCTGGAGCCATGCAACAACGCCAATATTCTTAATCATGTAATTTAACAATGTAACTTATAATAAAAATGGTTGTATATCCTTATTCCTTTCTCTATTATGTTGCTAAAATATGCACTACACAGAAGTTGTAGTTATATATCTTATAATTAACTAAATTTCAATTCAAAAAATTTAAATATGACTCATAAGAATTTATCACATTTGACTGAACAACAAATTAAAGAGCTAATAAACCGCTACTATAATAATGAGAAAGTAGCAGATTTATTAAAAGAATTTGACATTAACTCATCTGCCAATGTTTTAGTTAGTCTATTTCCGCCTATAATTCATTGTGAATTATTTTGTAAATATTGCCAAGATATAAATTTAGTTAGCAAACTAGAAAGTAGAAGTTATAATTTAGTAAATTTTAATCCTATTTGTCCTGTATGTAATCATAACGATAAACCGTATTGTTCATGTCGTAATTGTCAAGAAGTTATATACCGTCAAAGACAAGTTGAAGAAGAGCATAAAAGACGTATCTTAATGAATGCATTTTTGTATAAGAATATTAAAGTTCCTTTTATTGAAGAGCTGACTCTAAAGGATGCTTTATATTTATTGAGCGTAATATCACATTCTGCTCCTGAGGATCTTAAGTTTGTAAAACCATATTCAGAAAGACCTTCTATATTGAAATTAGCACCGGACGAAGATTTAATAGTTGATATTATAAATCATTTAAGCCATAGAGGCTTTATACTGATTAATCCCTCAATAAATGATATTTGTGCCTTTCAATTTAATGCAGAACAACAAGTAGTAGGGTACTATAAAAATAAAATTTTATGGGAACTTTTACCAAATATGAATGCTCAGGAAAAACAACAATATTTGTATTCTGTCATAAATATCGTTAAAGGTGTATGGTCTTCAGCATGGAAAAGTGATATTATTGAGACATGGCAACAAATTGCTATATATGAATGTATGGAGCATTTTAAAGATTTATTAGTTAAACATAAATTCGTTACTGATGAAGACCCAAGAAAAAAAATCTTGGCAACTTTCACAGATTTATTAAAAAACCTTTCAGTAGGGCAAATATTTAATTTATCATGGCAAGCGGTTCGTGATATGAAATATTATATTTCCTTACAGAACTCAAGCTGTTTCCAAGGTAAAAATATTTTTATTGAAAGTAATGTATTTATCAGTAAAATACATAACAAAGCAGCAAAAGTAATTTCCAAAAATTGGACAATAAAAAACTCTCAAAGAGAGTTTTGCTTTCCTCAAACTATCCTCAGCTCCACTTTTTTCAATACATTTTTAGAATTAGGGAATGAATATTATGAAAATGTTATGCCGGTTGATTACAAACGATAATATATAACAAATAACTTCAGGAAAGCTTTTATAGCCTCAAATTAACATAATTTTTGACCGTTCGGTGCTTTAGGGTCAACCGTAACTAAACATATATCATCGTTGCTATCCGGAAAGCCTACCAATAAAAACTGCGATAAAAAACCTGCGATATTTTTTTCTCCTAAATTTACACAACCGACTATAGGCTTACCAATTAAGGTTTCAAGAGCATAATATTTTGTTATTTGTGCCGAGGTTTGCAATACACCGATTTCACTCCCAAAATCTGCCCAGACTTTAAAAGCCGGTTTTTTAGCTCTCGGAAATTCTTCTACTTTGATGATTATACCGGAACGTAATTCCACTTGTTCAAATTCATCATATGTTATAGTTTTCATATTTTCCTGATATTTTTAAATTGCTTGGTCAGTATACTGTGTTGTACGAACGTTAAAGAAAAGGCTGTGTCATGCCGTGACTTGATCACGGCATCCAGAAAAATAAAGCCATATTAGACTTATTTTAGAGTCTTTTTATGACACTATAGACTGGATTCCGTGGTCGTAGCCACGGAATGACAGAATTTTTACCTCTTTATTTAAACGTTCGTACACTAGTAGGTCAGTATAAGATAATAAGTTGTATTTTTCGACATGAATTGACTCCGGTGGATGAAAAGCAAGTTCCAAGGTTTAAGTTTATTGCAGGCTAATAGTTAAACAAATCCATTAACTTGATGCTCCCAAAGTTCCTTAAACTTACCTTTTTCCTTACGAATAAGTTCTGCAAAAGTACCGCTTTCAACAATATCCCCTTTATCCATAACAATAATTCTATCCATATGTTTAATGGTAGATAATCTATGGGCTATAGCAATTATAGTCACATTCTCAATATCGAGCATTGTATTAATAGATTTTTGTATTTCTTGCTCAGTATGACTATCAAGGCTTGAAGTTGCTTCATCTAAAATCAAGATCGGGGCGTTTTTAAGAATAGCCCGGGCAATTGCTATTCGCTGCCTTTGCCCCCCGCTTAGCTTTATACCTCTCTCACCGACTACTGTGTTATATTTTTCCGGTAACCCATCGATAAATTCATGGATGTTTGCCGCTTTTGCCGCATTTTCTATTTCATGTTGCGTAGCATTTTCTTTGGCATAACCAATATTTTCGCCAATTGAACGATGAAAAAGCATGATATCTTGGGGAATTAATGATATTTGCGTTCGCAAACTATCAGAGGAGGTATCGTAGAGACTTTGGTTATCGATGATAATATCCCCATTTGTTGCTTTAAAATTTTTCAATAATAATGCAATCAAAGTAGACTTACCGGCACCGGAATGTCCAACAATACCTATTTTTTCACCGGCTTTAATATGTAAATTAAGGCACTCAAATACCTTACTGCCATCTTTATAAGCAAAAGATATTTCTTTAAATATAATCTCTCCTTTAGAAATTTTTAATTCCGTGGCATTTTCTTTATCTATGGTATCTTGCGGGGTTTGCATGATTGTAAAGCTCGAGCGAAAAGCGGCAACATCTTCCAAAAAGTCTTTAACTGCCATAGTAGCATGCCAAGAATTTTCAGCAAATAAAAAAGTGAGTGACATAATAAAAGCAATATCACCAATGCTAATTTCACCTAAATTACGCAAATAAATTACATATACAAATATCCCTACCAAATATACCCAATACACCAGGGATAGTATTATAGAGATGATTAGATCATATTTATAATATTTAATCGCTAAAGGATTATGTACGTTGAGGTAATAATCGTCTATTTTATTTAATTCTCGCTTTTTTGCGGCAAATGAAAAAATAGTAAAGATATTACTAATACAATCAGCTACTATACCAAATAAATCATACCAAGCATCTTGTCTAGCTTGCTCCATTTTAGCAAGTCTAGTAAAAAACCGCAATGCAAGCAGTAAATAAGTGACGGTAAAGGCCATAATAACAGTAAATATTTTGATATTAATAAAGGCAAGTGCAATACCGGAAAACAACGTAATAAGTAGAGGTTGGCTTAATTTATATTCAATTGCTTGGTGCATTTTATAATAATTATCACCTATGCCACGTATTCTTCCTACTATGGAGCCGGAAAGATTATTTTGAAAATAAATGTACGGCAAATTAAAACAGTGATTACATATTTTATTCATCATATCTTGAAAAACATAAGGCATGGCTTTAAGCTGGGCAAAATTGTGAGCACGCCAAGCTCCATCTAGTATAACCTGTGCCATTATAAACCACGTTACCGGTTTATAACTTTGTGCAAATGTAATTTGCTCATTTTGAGTAAATAAATCAAGTAAAAGCTTTACGGCATAGTTATATATAATAGGATGAGTGCTACTTGCGAACGGTGCAATCATCATAACAAGATATAGATGTTTATACGGCTTTATAACAGACCATAAAAAAGGGATGGGGTTGGTTTTTGTAGGTTTACTCTGGGAACTCATAAAATATATTTGTTTAGTAACTAACCATAATATATATTAAAGTTAAATTTTTAAATGATTTTATGAAAATATTTATGGCTATTACTGAAGGATTAGATGACTTAGAAAAAAATAATATACATGAACATAAAAATGTTTTTGATAGTTTAAAGACGAAAATCAATGAGCATAGTTGTTGCAAGGCTCGAAAATTAATAAAAACTCCGTCATTGCGAAGCCACGAAGTGGCTGTGGCAATCTAGTTTTTGTCATACTGAACTTGTTTCAGCATCCCTTGAAAAAGATCCTGAAATAAATTCAGGATTACTATTATTTTCTGGATTGCCACGTCGGTATTACGTACCTCCTCGCAATGACGGCATTTTTTGCAACATTTCGAGCCATGCAACAACGCTCCCAACCGTAAGCAAAAATAATACCCTTAAAACTCGTGTCTTGCCGGCACAGATACAACGCCAGGGATTAAAAGTTGAATTGCAACTAATCCATTCTAATAAAAAGCTTTATCTTTAGAAAATTTTACCCTATTTTTATGTAAGGAGTTTTAAGCGTCAAGGCTTAAAAAAATTGAATTGCTTTGTAGAAAAGCAATGTCAAACAGGAATGGGAGCAAATGACGATATCGGTATCAGCAAAACAAGAAGCTCAACCAAAAGGGGTCATACCGTTTGTAACGGAAGTGGCTCGTTACTTCATGGACTTCTTGGAAACCGATTTTCATAAAGTTAAAAATCCTAAACGTCATATCCAGCATCGCAACAGCAATAACCTGCAAGTTTGCATAAATCTTAACAAATACAAAAAATACACCTCACTAGTGTGGAAAGTCATTAGAAGCGGCTTTGAAGACGGCACTCTCAACGAGCTTAAGCGTGGTATACATACCACCACTATTCCTCAATCTCTCCTGCAGCTAGTGCAAGACCAAATCGCTGCGATTAAGTCAGAAGAAGTTGAGACGGTTATAAAACTATTCCACAATGAAATAGAGTTAGGGATATCCAAAAGCCCTAACGATACCACCGCTGCCGTAACCTTTGCACTTGACGGCATTGCCCGAGTCATTCGTGAAAACTTCCTTGCCTCTTTCGTGGAGAAAATTCGAGAGCCGTTAGATAAAATCCGCACGACTACGATTGATTCCGTATATCAAATTGAGGAAGAATGCACTGACATTTTAATACACTCACTGGAAGATGCGGTGTCTTCGATCATCAACCGGATTAGTTTAGGAAAAGAGATCGAGACTGAGCAATCGCTAGAGCGGGTTTTTGAACTTAAGGACGTGCAAAATAAGTTAGAAAGCTTTTTTAAGGGTTTTGCTTCCGGCGACTTATTTTTTGAAGTTTCTGAACTGGTCAATAATAAGAGCCTTATGGAAAAGCAGGAATTTTACTTATATTTCTGTGATATCAGCTATAATAAAAAAACTTACCCGCTATTTTATATTCCCATTCAGATACAGAAAAGCACGGAATATTGTACCTTTAGTTTTGATTCTCTCTTATATGTGAACAAAAAAGCGGTGCAATTTATAGCACAGAATCACAACGCTGCAGTTGACCGTAAAGGCTCTCTGGGTGCATTTGCCGAACGCATTATTTACCTTGCAGAAAAACGCCGATATCTGATGAAAGAAATTGACTTGGCACTTAAGGAAGCAATCAATTATTTTGGGCTAACTCCTTACATTAATATTAACAGTCCGGAACGCCAAGTTGCTAAGGGGCGGGGTTTGCAGATTACAAATAGTTGCTATCTCGGTTTATTTGATAAATCAGACGAATCCTTAGTAAATGATTATGAAGAAGTTTTTCAGAAGTTAAATGGCGGTGATAACGTTTTAGCTGCCGCCTTTCAATCGATGGTGGATGATTTTATTACAAACAACCCTGTCTCAGTGATAGCCGAAATTGAACATGATTGGGATAATACTGAGCTGAACGAAAAGCTGGTTTATGCTAGCCCTGTCCCGCTGAATGAAGAGCAAAGGCAGATTCTTCATGCTCTAAATAAAAAGCACTGTAAATATATCACGGTGGAAGGTCCGCCGGGTACGGGTAAAAGCCACACTATTACGGCGATAGCATGCAATGCTATTCTTAAAAATCAGTCCATTTTGGTGCTTTCCGATAAGAAAGAAGCACTGGACGTAGTAGAAGATAAAATCACTGAAACTATGAATAAAGTGAGGTTAGATAGCGAGTTTCAAAATCCTATTTTACGGCTTGGACGGGGAAGTAATACCTACTCAAAAATCCTTTCCACCACCTCAATGGAACGCATCAAGGAGCATTACAAAGCGGTTAAGAACGAATACAAAAAACTTGAAACCAATATTGAACGGTCAGTATCGAATCTGAAAAATCAGATCGGCAACACCGTTACCGCTTACGAAAAAATCAAGCTGAAAGAAATTGCTGAATTCATCGAACTAGAAAGCCGGATTACCAAAGCGGAAAACTTACCCCTGGATCTGATGGAGTTACACGGTGACCGGCTTTTGGAAGATAGTTTAGTTAATCTCCGAGCGGAAATGCTGAAATTGAAGGATAAGCTTAACGACTCGCAAAGTAGGCTGGTGAATCTTTTTAAGAATTTTTACCCTAACGATAGAAGCGTAACCGCATTCCGGCATTTCATTACCTTCATGGCTATTGTTGAGGATTTACGCATCAAGGCAAATAGCCAGCTGGAGCATATTGCTAAAATTCGCAATCCTTCTACTGATGGGTTAGCTGCTTTGGAAAACTACATAACGAAATGCGAGCAGTTTAAAGCAAGTTGGTTCAGGTTTTTATTCAAAGGAAGACAGATTGCGGCACTAAATGAGCAATTAGGTGCAAAATTGGCTAATGATTTTATCGCACCACATACGCAGTTAGAGCAGCTGAAAAGCATTGCTGAACTGTTTAGAATTTGCAAGCAGCTGAAAGAGGCACAAGAAATAGCTAGCGGCTTTGAGTTTACGCAGGATTTCAATAAAAGCGTTCACCAGTTACTTACACTCAATTTGCCTCTGACAACGGCGACTGAACGCAAAGATTTATTAGATTCTATTTCCGATATCGTGGCACGCCTTAATCAGCATAGCAAAACTGCTGCAAATATAGGTGCGGAAAGCAGCAATATTTTTAGCTTTACTGACAACACCCTTACTGAATATCCCGAAACGGAGTTTAAGGAGCTAGCAAGATATCTTTACCTAAAAAATGCTCTACATGATCACTTTAACAAAATCCCTGAACATAATTACATAGCGGAAAAGAAAACGATTGAAGAACTCGTTACCACGCAGATGACCTATAAAATGGATGAGCGTGTGGTTAATTTCTTTGAAAACCACAAGAATGATGCTAAAACGCTGTCCGGCGTGATTTCTAAAAAGCAACGCTTTGATAAAAACAGCTTTGATAAGCTTAAAAAATCCTTCCCCTGTATCCTTGCCAATATTAGGGATTTTGCTCAATATATACCGCTGGAATCGGAAATTTTTGATTTAGTGATTTTAGACGAAGCTTCACAGGTTAGCATTGCTCAAGCATTTCCGGCTTTGCTGCGTGGCAAAAAAATTATTGTTCTCGGCGATAAAAAGCAGTTTAGCAATGTTAAATCCAACCAAGCACGTTCTGACACCAATCGAGAATATCTTAACCGCTTGCGTGATGTTTTTGTAGAAACGATTTCGAACGAATCCGCTAAACTTGAACGCCTTAGCAAATTCAATATCAAAACTTCCGTTCTCGAATTTTTTGAGCATATTAGTAATTATAACATCATGCTTAAAAAGCATTTTCGGGGTTATCGGGAATTAATTTCATATTCCAGTAAGTATTTTTACGGTGATAACCTACAAGCGGTTAAAATACGTGCCACGCCGATAGAAAGCACAATCCGCTTTAACTTTATTGAGCATGACGGACGCATTGAACTAATTGAAAATAGCAATCAGCTTGAGCGTGAGGCAATTATTGCCGAAATTGAGCGTATTGCTCGGGAGGAGCCTAATCGCTCGATCGGCATTATTACTCCGCACACTAACCAGCAAAAATTACTGGTAGACGCATTTTCAAAGCATCCGGATAATGAGCATTTTGTCAAACAGCATAAGTTAAAAATTATGACGTTTGACACATGCCAAGGGGAGGAGCGTGATATTATCCTTTATTCGATGGTGGCAAGTGCCGTGTCAGATAAGCTTTGGGGTATTTTCATTAAAGATCGCACTAGCGTAGAGCTTGAAGAAGGCGGGACAATCAAATTGCAGCGTCTAAATGTCGGCTTCAGCCGTGCGAAAGAACGCATGGATTTTTACTTGAGCAAGCCGCTTGAAGATTACACCGGCTCAATCGGCGAAGCATTACGACACTATCAAAAAACCTGTGAGGAAGCTAAACACCTGCCGAATTCGGAAAGCACCGATTCACGCTCACCGATGGAAAAGAAAGTGCTGCACTGGATACAAGAAACGGCATTTTTCAAGACCAATAAAGCCGTTATTGAACTGCACACGCAATTTCCTCTGGGCAAATATATTAAGCAGCTAGATAAACGCTACTCGCACCCGACCTTTGTGGTGGATTTCTTACTTGTTTACCTAGATGCGGAAAATAAGCAACATAAAATCATTATTGAATATGACGGGTTTGAATTCCACTTCCAAGATTTTTCTTTAGTGAATGAGTTTAATTATGATGAATATCACACGGAAAAGCACGTTTACCGTGAAAAGGTGCTGGAAAGTTACGGCTATAATTTCCTAAGGCTAAACCGCTTTAACGTAGGCAAAGACCCTGTGGCAACGTTGAGCCTTCGCCTAGAGGGTCTTATAAAAAAAAACCTGTGGCAACCACTCAATAGTTACCGAAATTCATAAAAACATAGATGCCCTTCAAAGCGGCTGTATGAAGGAATGTCCGCAATGCAAAAAGGTAAAGGAACGGGACGATTTTAGAGATAGGAAACTTCGCACCGGCTATGGTCGTTTCTGCAACAAATGTAAAGGAGGGAAAGAGTCCAAGCCTAGTAAACAGGTGCTTAGGAATGTGAAATGCCCGCACTGTAATTCTGCAATGATTGTACGAGAAAGAAGGTGGGATAAAAACAAATTTTACGGATGTTCACGCTTTCCGCAATGTAGAGGAACACGACATTATTGAGATTCCTTTAGTGCTGAAACAGGCATTTTCTATTTCGTCAAATTACTGGCGTTGTTGCAGAACTCCTGGAATCGTCATGGCGAGGCGGTCTTGTTGCATGGATACCCTAAACGTCATTGCGAGCGACTGAAAGGAGCGTGGCAATCTAGAAAATAATAAATTTTATAGCATTTTTTGCTGTTTTTTTTCCTAGATTGCCACGTCGGCATAAATGCCTCCTCGCAATGACGGGTTTTTTGTAATGGTTCCGATCCACGCAACAATGCCAACCCGCTCTGAAATTTCTGTACCTTAATTCTTTTAAATAAATATAAAATACGTTATAATTTACAGCGTCATTTATAAATGGCGTTAAATAACAAATTATAAGTTATAAAATAATGATTAATATTACTTTTCCTGATGGAAATTCCAAGCAATTTGAAAAAAATATTAGTGCTTTTGAGGTAGCAAATAAAATTTCTACTTCTTTAGCAAAACAAGCAATGATTGCTGAAATAAATGGTGAGTTAAAAGATTTAAGTACTATAATCAATACTGACTGTAAATTAAAAATTTTAACCGCTAAAGATCCTGAATGTCTTGAGATAATAAGGCACGACGCAGCACATTTAACAGCCGAAGCGGTGAAAGAATTATTTCCGGAAACGCAAGTAACAATCGGTCCAGCAATTGAAAATGGCTATTATTACGATTTTGCACGAGATAAGCCGTTTACCACGGAAGATTTGGTAAAAATAGAAGCCAAAATGCAGGAAATTGTCAAAAGAAGTGAACAGGTTACTCGTGAGCTGTGGGATCGTGATAAGGCAGTAGAGTTTTTTAAGTCAATAGGTGAGTATTATAAAGCGGAAATTATTGCCTCAATTCCAAGCGATGAGGCTATAAGCCTTTATCGGCAAGGTAATTTTATTGATTTATGTCGAGGTCCGCATGCTCCTTCAACAGGTTTTGTCAAGCATTTTAAGTTAATGAAAGTTGCAGGTGCTTACTGGCGTGGTGACAGTCGTAACCCCATGTTACAGCGTATTTACGGCACTGCATGGTCTACAAAAGAGCAGCTAGATAGCTACCTTTATATGCTGGAAGAAGCAGAAAAACGTGATCATAGAAAGCTAGGAAAAGAGTTAGATTTATTTCACTTCCAAGAGGAAGCTCAAGGAATGGTATTTTGGCATGATAAAGGCTTTAATATTTATACTATTATTGAGCAATATATCAGAAGAAAGATTAAAAAAGCCGGTTACATAGAGGTTAAAACACCTGTTTTAGTCGATAAAAGCCTTTGGGAAGCTTCGGGGCATTGGGAGAAATTTAGAGAAGATATGTTTGCCTTAGAAGCAGAAGATAAAACTTTAGCCTTAAAGCCGATGAATTGCCCTTGCCATGTACAAATTTTTAAGCAAGGTATTAAAAGCTATCGTGATTTGCCTTTGCGTATGTCTGAGTTTGGTTTATGCCATAGAAATGAAGCATCAGGTGCTTTACACGGGCTTATGAGAGTTAGAAGCTTTGCCCAGGATGATGCTCATATTTTTTGTACTGAAGAGCAAATTACTAGTGAAACAGTAAGTTTTTGTAAGTTACTGACGGAAATATATAAAGATTTCGGTTTTACTGAATTTAAAATTAAATTTTCGGATCGTCCTGTAGTTAGAGCCGGTAGTGATGAGGTTTGGGACAAGGCGGAAAATGCTTTAAAAGAAGCGGTAAAAAAGGCGGGCTATTTATATACTCTAAATCCGGGAGACGGAGCATTTTATGGACCAAAACTTGAATTTATTTTAACTGATGCAATAGGGCGTGAATGGCAATGTGGCACGCTGCAGGTTGATTTTGTTATGCCGGAGCGTTTAGACGCTAATTATATTGCGGCAAGCGGTGAAAAAAAGAGACCGGTTATGCTTCATCGAGCCGTTATAGGTACTTTTGAGCGCTTTATCGGTATTTTAATCGAAGAATATGCCGGTCGTTTTCCGCTTTGGCTTGCTCCCGTTCAAGTAGCAATTGCTACTATTACTAGCGATTTAAATGACTATGCCCTTGAGGTGCAAAAAACTTTAATTAACAATAATATAAGGGCAGATATCAATATTTCGCCTGATAAAATTAACTATAAGATTCGAGAATTTTCTAATCAAAAAGTACCGTTAATCGCCGTAATAGGTAAGCAGGAAATGGAAAATAACACTGTAACGATCAGGAAACTCGGCGTAGAAGCTCAGGAAATTTTGACTATAGAGCAGTTAGTGCAGTTAGTAAAAGAAGAGAATGCTAAATATTTGGGATAGGGTAACCGTGTGGCATTGTTGTGTGGATACCCTAACCGTCATTGCGAGGAGGTACTACGTGCCGACGTGGCAATCCAGTTTAATATATTTTTATGCTAAACTTGCCACCTATATAAATTTTTTGGCATTCTAATTAAATCCCTCATTGCATTCGGGATAGCCTGGATTGCCACGCCGCTTGCAGCGGCTCGCAATGACGGATTTTTATTAATTTCTCGAGCCATGCAACAACACCAACGCCCCTTGCAATAACGTGGGAAGTATGTACATTATAAAAAAAACCCATGAATTTATATAAAATTTCTCTTAATTTTTCTTTTTTAGAAGTAGTGGCTAAATTTATTATTGATGAATTCGGTAAACAAAATTTGCAACCGCAGCTTAAGATAATATTACCTAATAATTTTGCTTGCACGGAGCTAAAAAAAATTTTAACCCTAGATTATCAAATCACAACTTTACCGACTATTATCCCCTTCACAGCTATTATTGCGGATAGAAAAAATACCTCTGAAGATTATGAACCAATAGCCCCTTTAGAAGAAAAGCTTCTCCTAGCGGAAATAATTATCAATTACGATAAGTTACAATTTAGCATGAGCGAAGCACTAAAGGCAGCTGAACTTTTAAGCAAATTATTTAACGAACTAATAAGCAATGATATTTCTATAAAATCTATTGAAACTTATAATAATTCTAAATATTGGCAAACAATTTATAAATTCTTAGAATACGGCTTTGACGGATGGCAAACAAAAATAAAGGAGCTAGGGAAGCAAAATAGAGCCGCCTATAAACTGGCAATATTGCAAGAAGAAATAACAAAAATAAAAAATAGTAATAAAGGGGTGATAATAGCAGGATTATTTGCTAAGGATATTATGTCCAAAAAGTTTTTACAAGAATTAGTGTCTATCCCTTCCGTATCTATAATTAATCCTGAGACAAGCTTTCCCGATCCTGCTACTTCACCTAATAATATATATTATGCGGAACCCTTAAATATTTACGAAGAAGCACAGCAAATAGCTTTAATATGCCAACAAAACCTCAGTCAAAAAGTCGCAATTATTGTAAATAATCAAAAAGCTAAAGAAATATACGGTAATTCTTTACTTAAATATTCGCTAGAATTCGTGGATTTGCTCGGTAATGATTTAGCAACTACTAATATTAGCCATATATTAGTTACCATTAGCAAAATACTATGTAATAATTTCGACTTAAAAACGTTATTTTTATTGCTAAAAAATCCTTTAATAAATTCCTTGGAAATTCAAAAATTAGAGATATTGTTATCAAATAAAAATCGCTTTATCTCATCTCCAAAATATTTATTATTGATAGTAGAGGCAACAGAGGACGAAGAGCTAATAATCTATTGCAGGGAGTTAATTAGCATTTTATTTGAGGCTAAAGTCTATACTATCCAGGATATTTTAAAAACTACTAGCGAAGTCGCCGCAAAGCTTTATCCAAATATTTGGCAAGAAGAAGGAGGGAAAGAAATATTAGAATTCTTGGCTAATTTAACAAATTTTAGCCGATATATAACTCTTGAGAGCAAACAAGATTTTCCGAAAATTTTTGCTTCTCTAATATCTAGCGTGCGATATTTCAATAGTAATAACACCGCTAATATAATAATCGGCTGTGCAGAGGATTTAGCCCTATCAAAATTTGATTTAGTGATTTTACCGAACTTTACCGGTGAAAACTGGCCGCCGCCTGCCCCTATTCATCCATGGCTTAGCAAGGAAGCACGGAAACAGTTAGAAATAAATTATGATGAAATCTTTACGGCTTTATCTTTATATCATTTTTATTTGTTTTTACATAATAAACAAGTAATTATATTACGCTCTAAAAAACAGGACGGTAAACCTACGACCCCGTCTAACTTCTTATTAAAATTACAGCTTATTTTAGGAGAAAAATTACAGTACGGTTATCCTGAATTTATTTCAGGAGCTATAAAGATGCCGAAACAAATTCGGCATGAAAAAAAACTAATAAAAGAAGGTCAAATTAAAGGAGCATATAGTAAAACTTTCCCGAACATATTATCGGTTACCGATATAGAAACACTAATAAGAAATCCATACAGTTTTTACGCTAAAAAAATTCTAAATTTACGCAAAAAAGATATGATTTGGGAAGAACCTAAAATATCGGATTTCGGTAATTTTATCCATAAAGTATTAGAGAAATATTCAAAGGATTATGACCGCCAAAGTTATGATCAGTATGTCGATTCCAATATAAAGCAACAACTCCTAATAAATATCGGCAATAATATTTTGCAAAACACGACTCTACCGGTATACACAAAAAAGACCTGGCAAATAAAGCTCCTACCGCTTGCTAAAGCTTTTATTTCATTTGACGATGAGCAAAGAAAAAATTGTAAAAATATTTATTTTGAACTTAAAGGTGAATTACAGCTAAACATTGCGGGGCATAATTTAAAAATTATCGGCATAGCCGATCGAATTGAAATCAACAAATTAAATCAAGTAACTATACTAGACTATAAAACCGGTGCTATTCCAAGTAAAAAAGAAATTGATTCGGGGCTATCGCCGCAGCTTATTATTGAAAGCTTAATGATATTAGAAAACGGCTTTGCAATTATGCCTAATATTGACCATGATATAACCATCGCTTACGTAAAAATTTCGAGTTCCGAGCCTTATATTCAATTAACGGCAATAAAGTTAAACAAAGAAGCTTTAAACCGTCACAAACAAGGATTAATAAACTTATTAGAATATTATATAACTAATAAATTCTTCCCTTACGATGTAGATTTATTGAAGTATAACGATTATTTACATTTAAGAAGATAAAAATATTCCGGCATTATTGTATAACTATCGGAATCGTCATTGTGAGCGATTGAAGGCTTTGTTGTATGGCTCGAATTTTTGCAAAGCGTACGGTGTCATACCGTGGCTTGACCACGGTATGACACCATACTTATCAAATATCCATTATTAACTTAAAATTACCGTTATCGGTAGAAATAATTTTACTCGCCGTATTGTAAATAATCGGATCGTTAATTTTGTCATGCCCAAATCTGTTAGTCTTAAATACCGGAATAGTTAAACTAGTGGCAAAATTATTAAGTACCGCCGTAATATCTTTATCTTCAGGAGCAAAACTACCGAATATTATTGCTTTTACGTCTTTTAATAACCCCGCTTGTTGTAGGTGTAGTAAAGTCCTATCTAGCTGGTAAGGTTTTATATTGACATCTTCCAAAAAAAGAATTTTATTAGCGGTTTTTATTTGCCAGTTTGTACCGATGCTTGTCTGCACCATAGTTAAATTACCGCCGGTAAGCTTACCGGAACTGATTTTGCTTGATTTTGCTATAGAATTAATTGCCGATAAGCCGCTAATCGTAACTTGCTTGAATTTGCCGGAAATTATTTTGGCTATTTTCGTGAAATTATTACGATTTTTCTCGGGCTTTAATATTTCAGTTATAACGCTGCCGTGAATGGGTTTCCAATTCCATTCTTGAGCAAGGAAAATATGCAGTGCAGTTATATCGCTATAACCTATAAAAAATTTTTCTTTAGCCGGTTTTGCTAATTTTTGTAAATACGGAATTAGTTTTGCCGAGCCGTATCCGCCTCGTAATGCCCATATTATATGATTTGAGCCGTCAAATAATGCATTTTTTAAAAAATCAAATCTTAATTCATCGCTATTAGAATGAAACGGTCTTTTTGTAGTGTCAACACATCCAACAGGTATATTTAATTTTAATGAACTAATATTTTTTAAAGTGGATAATTCGGTATTATCAGCACCGGAAGCCGGAGCAACAACCGTAATTGATTTATCTTTTAATAATTCAATAAATTTAAGATTATCTTTTTGGAAATTTGTATTTGAAAATGCAGATAACATAAAAAATATAGTTAGAGTAAAAAAAATACGCACAATATGAAAACTAATTTAATTTGTAAAATACACCTCTGATGTCATTTCGGTGTTGTTGCATGGCTACCGGAATCGTCATGGCGAGGCGTCTTTGGTGTCGTTGCATGGATCGAATTTTGGTGTCATTCTAGCTAAAAGCGGGAATCCAGAAAAAACACTTAAAATAAGCAAAATTATATAGAAATTTACTATATAATTCGCTTAAATATTCTCTGGATTCCTGCTTTCGCAGGAATGACATATAGCACTTTTCTCGAGCCATGCAACAATGCTCGTAGGTGCATATATTTTAAGAATGGGGTCTATAGTTTAGGTAGATCAAGGAATAAGGTTTTGATAGTTTTAATTAAATTAAGAATTGTATTTACTGCTTCTTTTTCTTCAGTAAAAATGCTACTTATCTCGTTACCGATTACTTGTAAATCGGTAATTATTTTTGATAAACTATTATTATCGTTTTGAATTTTAATAAGAATATTATCCAAAGATTTTAATATCTTATCTGTACCTTGATATAACATTAGATGTTTTTTAGCTTGTTTTATAAGGTCAACCAGATCTACTATATATTCATTATAAATATTATTATTTATAGCTCCTTGAGATTGATTTAATACTTCTATTAAGTCTTTTATTTTTAAAATTACTGCAAGAATTTTAGATAATGTTTCTATCATTATTTAGCACCTACTATTTATTGATATTTTTTAATACGGTATTTATATAGGAAAACGATGGTTGTGTATCTATACCGCTATAATCTCTATTCATATTCCAAAGCATAACTCCTGCTAAAGACTCATTAGCCGCCCATGATGATAAAGAATTAGCCATATCTAATGTTAAAATATTTTCGGTAGTGCTTTTCCCCGGCATAATACCTAAGCAAATTTTATTGCTTGGTATATTCCATTGGTTAATATAATAATCCTTAATATCGGCTTTGATTTGTTCATCAAAAGTAATATTTGGGCTAACCGTTATATAATATTCCATAAAATTAATATAATCTAGATAACTATAAGCTTCTATAGATAGTGGTTTCCAATAGCTATCCCATCCTTGTCCGGGTACTGTGAGAGTTAGCATCTTGTCAGGGTTTAGTGCTCTTAAAGATTTTATTAAAGAAAAGGTTTTTTGTTGTAATCCATCCTTATTAGGTTCCTCAATATCTAGATCGCATCCGTCTAAAGTATATTTAATCAAAATACGGGTAATAGCCTTAGACATATTACCTATATCATTCCATAAATTAGATTTACTTAAGAAATAAGGGCTTGTTCCTCCTCCTAAAGCTAATTTAACTTTAGCACCTTTATTACGGGCATAAGATATGATAAATTTTATCTGGTCATCAGTAATAGTAGTTATACCGTTAATAGTATCCTGGGCGTTAAAGTTGAAGCTTCCAAAAGCTATATTGATTACTGTTTGTTTAGTAATCGGACAAGCTTGTAAAGCATTTAAATAATCAGAATTCCAAGAAGCAAGATATATTTCGAATTTCATTTTTCTATAAACCTCATTTTAAATCTAGGATCAAGTTGCATATAACACTCACTGATTAAGTTTAGTCAGTATACATTAGATAAACTTAATCAGTCTAGCTTTTTTCTTCATTGTATTCTCATACGTGAGCATAGGCGTTGTTGCATGGATACCCTTGCATATCCTATCAGTATATATAATAAATATTATCGAATTAATTTAATATCAGCATTTTCTATTTCCAGCTCTACCCATATTTTATCGGTAGTATATACAATCATATTATAATATATACCGGTAGCAATACATGCTCTATCACCAAGTGATAAACCATATTCTTTAGTATAATTAGTTAGTTTGCCTGCCTCAATTGCTATATCCTCAGAAAAAGGAATAATTTCTGGGACAATATCTGTTATTATTTTATCGATTTCATCTACTGGAATATTTGATCTTGCTAGTACGCTAACAAATTCGCTTAAATTAACACTTGATATGCTACTGCTTGCTATAATATCTTCCAGTATTTCATAGCCTACTTCTTTTTTTAAAAGTGCTATAACTGCCGATGTATCTAATAAAGCCTTTTTAGATTTTATTGGTATTTTATTCTTTTGCTGCATCTTCTTTTCTCATATTTCTCAACTCACCAGACAAATCAATATCTTTATATTTATCCAGGATATTTCTAGCTTTTTCTAAATTTGAATGAAAAGTTGAAACTATTAACTCTGAGTCATTATATTTGATTGATACTTCATCCCCAATCTTTAATTTTAACTTTTGTCTAACTTTAGCAGGAATAGCAAGCCTACCGTTATTATCAATGTAACTTTTTTGTGCTATCATAAAAAGCCTATAATTTTTTATTTATTAGATTTCTATAATTTTATTATTTATCTTAGAATAAATCAATACATAAATTAGCAAAATAATATTTTTAAAGTTTTTCATTATTTATAATAAACTTAATTCTCTGTTTGCAACAACTTAAAGAACACACCTCACCTCGAACTACAGCATATTATATTATTTAAAGTAAAGATTATTGTTGTAAATAATAGCATTACTATGTTATTATTTACAACATGATTAATAGACACATAATATCGTTTGTAAAACAATCTTTAAAAGATTTCTCTGCGGTTCTTATTATTGGAGCTAGGCAAGTGGGGAAGTCTACAGTAGTAAAGCAATTATATGATGAAGGAATTTTTAAATCATATATTACTTTAGATGATATTTCTCAATTAGAAGCGGCTACCGGCGACCCTCATGGATTTATAAAAAATGCAAATTATCCTCTTGCGATTGATGAAATTCAAAGAGCTCCTGATCTTTTAAAAGCTATAAAAAAATCAATTGATGAAGATAAAAGACCCGGTCGTTTCCTTTTAACCGGATCGGCTAATATTTTTTCTTACCCGGGAGTGTCCGAAAGCTTGGCAGGACGCATTGACGTAATACATCTTGAAGGGTTAAGCCTAGGAGAAATTTTAAATCAAAATAAACCCTCTTCCTTTATATTAGATATTTTTTCAGGGTTAACTATTCATGAATTAAAAGACAAATGGACTAAAGAATTAGAATATAAACCGGAAATAAATAATCAATTTTTAAATGAATATATTTTCTATGGTGGATTTCCGGAAATTGTCTTAAAAAAGCAAGAAAGATTTCGTGAACGTTGGTTTTCTTCTTATCAATCAGCCTATATTGAACGAGATGTAAGAAATATAAATAAATTTTTAGACGTTGTTTCTTTTGCTAAACTTTTTCGCCTGATTGGTTTACAAAGCGGTAATTTATTAAATCAAAAGAATTTAAGTATTGAAATAGGGTTAGATCAAAGAACAATATCAAGATATTTAGAGATTCTAGAAACAACTTTTCAGGTAAATCAATTAACGCCTTGGTTTAGCAATACACGTAAAAGATTAATTAAAACTTCTAAAATCTATATGAATGATTCAGGCTATGCTTCATATTTACATGGTATAACAACTCCTAATTTGTTGTTAAAAAGCCCTTATTATGGAACGATATTCGAAACATGGTTATGGGCAGAACTTAGGAAATTATTAACCTTAACTACGGGCGTAGAGCAAGCATTTTATCGCACACACTTAGGAAAAGAGGTTGATTTTCTGCTATATAAAGGTGATATATTTTGTGGTTTAGAGTGCAAAGCCACGGAAACTATTCAGAGCCGGCATTTTATGGGGCTTAAAGATTTATCTGAAGCACTAGCACCACGAATTATGCATGGTATTATACTTTATACCGGTAATGAAATAATCACTTTTTCAGATAAATTTCTTGCCGTACCTTTAAGATGTATCCTTTAAATAAATTGAGATAAAAAAGTAATAGCCGGTACTATCAAAGCAAGATTTATCAATAATATAGTCATATAAATTTACAACTATTCTATAACCAAATATCGGAATAGTCAATAGCTTTATTGTTGCATGGATACCCCAAATGTCATGGCGAGGCACTGCAAGCGTTATTGCGTGGCTCGAATTTTTGCAAAGCGTACGGTGTCATGCCGTGACTTGATCACGGCATCCAGTCTTTTTATTAAGGTTTTTTCTGGATACCGTGGTCAAGCCACGGTATGACACCATACTTGTAATAACCATAATACGGTAAAATCGA
>JAJIYK010000084.1 GCA_020881235.1 Rickettsia endosymbiont of Oxypoda opaca
ATAGCTCCTTTCTAATGTCTTATCTTCGCTGTTTATCCTCATACTCTTACTCCGTTGACTTTAGTTATTACATTATAACTTTTTGTCAACGAATTACGTAACCTTTACACGGTATGACACCGTGCTTTATTCCTTAATTATCTCTTTTAGCTCTCTTAAATGAGTAACGGAAGAAATAAAATCATATTGCAAATTTTCTAGCTTGGAGCAAATAATTCTATTAAATCCTAATTTGACGGCTTCTTTTATTCTAGCATTGGCTTGCGATGTTTTTCTTATTTCTCCGGACAAACCTATTTCCCCAAAAAATACGCTCTGTTCCGGTACGGCTATATTTGTTGCAGCTGAAATTAATGCGGCGGCTACTGCTAAATCCGAAGCCGGTTCGGTAATTTTAAGACCTCCCGCCACGCTTAAATACACTTCATGAGCAGACAAATTAAGCCCTATCCTGCTACTAAGCACGGCGAGTATCATCGATAACCGATTTAAATCCCACCCGACTGCGGAGCGTCTAGGGGTAACCATATTTGACGGCACAATTAACGCTTGAACCTCCATAAGTAGCGGTCTTGATCCTTCAAGACCCGCAAAAATTGCGATGCCGGTTACGTTTTTATCACGCTTCATTAAAAATAATTCCGACGGGTTAGATACTTCTATCAAACCCGTACTACTCATCTCAAAAACCCCAATCTCCCCTACTCCGCCAAAACGATTTTTATAGGAGCGTAAAATACGAAAATGGTTATTATGATCTCCTTCAAAATATAATACCGTATCTACTAAATGCTCTAATATTTTAGGTCCTGCTAGCTGCCCGTCTTTTGTTACATGACAACTAAGCAAAAGGATAATATTATTTTGCTTAGCATAATTCACTAATTCATGAGCACAAGCGCGAATTTGAGAAACAGTACCTGGCGGAGAAGATAATTCTTTTGTCGCTATGGTTTGGATAGAGTCGATAACTACTAAATCAATATTTTCTTTATTTGACTCAATGGTGGAAATAATATCTTCTAAATTAGTAGCGGCTAAAATATTTGTGTCTTTATTTTCAAGTTCTAACCTTAAAGCTCGGAGTTTTATTTGATCAAGCGATTCCTCACCTGTTATATATAAGCAGTTGATATTTATAGGAAATGAGCTGGCGACTAACTGAAGTAACAAGGTGGATTTACCAATTCCCGGATCACCGCCGAGTAAAACAGCCGAACCAAGGACTAGCCCGCCACCAAGAACTCTGTTTAGTTCTTGGATAGGTGTCGGGATACGTAATTGCTCGGTTGCAGCATTTGAAAGTTTTTCTATATTTTGTTTATTGCCTGCCTTAATAGGAGTTTTATTGGTATTTATTATTTCTTCAATAATTGTTCCCCACACCCCGCAATCAAAACACTGCCCTGACCATTTAAGGCTAATATTACCGCAATTTGAGCAGGTGTAGTGTTTTTTTTCTTTAGCCATACTTTATATAGAAATTAATAAAAATCCGTCATGGCGAAGCCACGAAGGCATTGTTGCGTGGATCGGAATCATTACAAAAAACCCCGTCATTGCGAGGAGGGACGTAGTGCCGACGTGGCAATCTAGGAAAAAAAAACAGCAAAAAATGCTATGAAAATTATTATTTTCTAGATTGCCACGCCGCTTGCAGCGGCTCGCAATGACGTTGCAGGTATCCACGCAACCATTACACAGGAATAACATAAGTATACCTTAAAACAAGCAACTTACTCTTACCATATACCTTATCTTTAAGTATTTCTACATCTTTATCTAATATGTAATTATCGGTTTTGGACATTTCAATAACAATGATAGAGCCATTTTTTAACCAGTTATTTTTTATGAGTTCCTTCATTACTTTAGGAACTATATTATTGTAATATGGGGGGTCAATAAAAATGAGGTCAAAAACTTTATTAGCTTTGGGTAAAATTAAAGCATTTATATTAACAAAATAAGCTTTATCAACCTCTCCTAGCGTTTTAGCAAATTCTTTCGCTACTCTCAAACATTCAAGATTTGCATCGATTAAGGTAATAGTGCCGACGCCCCTTGATAAAGCTTCAAAAGCGAGGCTACCACTACCGGAAAATAAATCTAAAACATTGATGTTATTTGCAAATAATTTATAGTCAATAAATTCCCCTGAGCTTAAAATACTAAATAACGCTTCACGAAGTTTGCCGGTAGAGGGTCTGTATTTTGCTTTTTCTAAAGTAGGTATTAATCGATTTTTATACTTACCCGCTATAATTTTTAACACTTATTTTGCCTTGACTTCTGCATATTCTCCGGCTTTCAAGTCACCTAACACATATTCACCGTACCCAGTCCGGATTAAACGATTAACTTTTAAACTGAAATATTCAAATATTTTTCTAATTTCACGATTTTTTCCTTCAGTTAAAACTACCTCAAACCATGAATTAGTTGTACCTTCCTGAATTAGCTTTATTGATTCCGGGTTATAATATATGCCGTTAATTTTTATGTTGCGGTAATTACTATTTAATAAAGATTTAGGGTTTCCGTAAGCTCTTACCTTATATATACGCTTTATTTTATTTGTAGGTAATTCAAATTGCCTTGCTAAATCACCGTTATTAGTGAGCAATAACAATCCTTCACTATTTAAATCTAATCTACCTACTGAAATTACACGAGGCAAATTAACTAATTCTTCAAATACTGTTTTTCGAGCAAATGGGTCTTTATGAGTGGTAATTAAACCTACCGGTTTGTAATAAATCCATAACCGTGTTGGTTGCTGCCGGTTTATTAACTTCCCTGACACCTCAATTTGATTATTATCGTTAACGTTTATTGCAGGAGATAGAGCTACAGAACCGTCAACTTTTACCTTACCCGCAATGATTAATCCTTCTGCATCACGCCTAGAACATATTCCGGCATTACTAATTGCTTTAGCTAGTCTTTGCATATGATTTAGAGATTCATTTGAAAGGTTATTATGATATTATTATTGTTACGTGGATAATTTATTATGGTATTACAAGTACGGTGTCATACCGTGGCTTGACCCTATGTTGTACGAACGTTAAAGAAAAGGCTGTGTCATGCCGTGACTTGATCACGGCATCCAGAAAAATAAAGCAGTATTAGGCTTATTTTAGAGTCTTTTTATGACATTTATAGACTGGATTCCGTGGTCGTAGCCACGGAATG